>NZ_LZKY01000158.1:0-88902 GCF_001673055.1 Mycobacterium sp. 1245801.1 | reverse complement strand
CGGAGGCGTGCAGCTACCGCGGCGAGGCCGCCGACTTCTTTGCCAGCATCTCGCTGAGCTACCTCGGCGACATGCAGTTAGAACTGATCCAGCCGGTCCGCGGCCAGAACATCTATAGTGACTTCCTGTCCGAGCGCGGGCCGGGTTTGCACCACGTCTGCATGGAGGTCGAAAGCCCCGAGCAACTGGAAGTGGCGGTGAGCGAGGCCGGCGAGCGGGGCGCCGCGGTTGTGCAGCGAGGCGTGATGCCCGGCGGCATCCACTTCGTCTACCTGTCCGCGCCGCAGGCGGGCGTGCCGTATGTGGAGCTTGCGTACGTTTCGCCCGAAATGCGGGCCTTTTACGACTACATCAAACAGGAGCAGCGGTGAGCCGCGCCGGCGACGGTGCGCGACGCAGCGATGAGGAGGAGTGGCGCCCATGAGCACGGAGATACCGGCGACAGTCAGCGCGAACGACGTGACCGCGTGGTCGGATGACGTCGACGTCCTGGTGATCGGGTTCGGCATTGCCGGCGGCTGCGCCGCGGTCAGTGCGGCCGCCGCCGGCGCGCGGGTGCTGGTGCTCGAACGCGCGGCCGCGGCGGGCGGCACCACTTCGCTTGCCGGGGGCCACTTTTACCTCGGTGGCGGGACCGCGGTGCAGCAGGCGACCGGTAAAGACGATTCCGTCGAGGAGATGTACAAGTATCTGGTCGAGGTGTCGCGGGAACCCGAACTCGACAAGATCCGCGCCTACTGCGAGGGCAGCGTCGAGCATTTCAATTGGCTGGAAGACCTGGGTTTTCAGTTCGAGCGCAGCTACTACCCGGGCAAGGTCGTCGTGCCGCCGGGCACCGAGGGGCTGAGCTACACCGGCAACGAGAAGGTCTGGCCCTTCTGCGAGCGGGCCAAACCGGCACCGCGCGGGCACTCGGTGCCGGTGCCCGGCGAATTGGGCGGCGCGAGCATGGTTGTCGACCTGCTGCTCAAGCGGGCCGACGCCCTGGGCGTGCAGATCCGCTACGAGACGGCGGTGACCAACCTGGTCACCGACGGCGACGGCGCGGTCGTCGGCGTGGCCTGGAAACACTTCACCGACACCGGCGCCATCAAAGCCAAGTCCGTGATCATCGCGGCCGGCGGGTTCGCGATGAACCCGGAGATGGTCGCCGAGCACACGCCCGCATTGGGTCAGGAGCGACGCACCAAACACCACGGCGTCGTGGCGCCCTACATCCTGGGCAATCCCAACGACGACGGACTCGGCATCCGGATGGGCGTCTCGGCCGGCGGCGCCACCAAGAACATGGACGAGTTGTTCATCACCGCGGCGGCCTACCCGCCCGAGGTGTTGCTGACCGGCGTGATCGTCAACAAAGACGGCCAGCGTTTCGTCGCCGAGGACTCTTACCACTCGCGGACGTCGGCCTTCGTGTTGGAGCAGCCGGACCAGACGGCGTACCTGATCGTGGACGAGGCGCACACCGAGATGCCCGCCATGCCGCTGATCCGTTTCCTCGACGGGTACGAGACGATCGCGGAAATGGAAGCCGCGCTTGGCATTCCGGCCGGCAATCTTGCGGCCACGCTGGACCGCTACAACAAGAACGCCGCCGCGGGCGAGGATCCCGATTTCCACAAGCAGCCGGAATTCCTTGCGCCGCAAGACAATGGTCCGTGGGCGGTGTTCGATCTGTCGCTCGGGCGGGCGATGTACTCGGGATTCACCATCGGCGGCCTCGCGGTGACCGTCGACGGCGAGGTGCAGCGGGAAGACGGCTCCGTCGTGCCCGGCTTGTATGCCGCCGGGGCGTGCGCGTCCAACCTCGCCCAGGACGGCAAGGGCTACGCGAGCGGAACGCAGCTGGGCGAAGGGTCGTTCTTCGGCCGCCGCGCCGGAGCGCACGCGGCGCAACGCGCCGGGGGAGCGTAGGCGTCAGACCGGCGCGGGTTCCTTCTCGACGGGTCCCAATTGCCATGGGCCGCCGCCGAGCAGGTGCAGCTGCTGGGAGTGGTGTTGTTCGACGGTGGGCCGGTGGCTCACGCTGACCATGACGCACTCGGGCAGCTCGGTCCGCACCAACTGGTACAGCGCGAATTCCAGGCCCTCGTCCAGCGCGGAGGTGGCCTCGTCGAGGAAGACCGCCTTCGGCTGGGTCAGCAGGATGCGCGCGAAGGCGACCCGCTGCTGTTCGCCAGGCGAGAGCACCTTGGCCCAGTCATTCTCTTCGTCGAGCCGGTTGATCAGCGGCGCCAGGGCCACCTTGGTGAGCACGTCGCGTAGCTGTTCGTCGGGCACGTTGTCCGGCGAGTTCGGATAGCACACCACGGTGCGCAAACTGCCCAGCGGCACATACGGCAGCTGGGACAGGAACATCGTCGCGTTATCGCCGTCCGGGCGGCACAGGGTCCCCGAGGCGTACGGCCACAGTTCGGCGAGGCTGCGCAGCAGCGTGGTCTTGCCGGCCCCGGACCGGCCGGTGATCACCAGGCTGTCGCCCGAATCGAGCTGGATGTCCAGCGAGTCGACCAGCTGATCGCCCTCCGGCGTGCGCACCTCGATGCCGCGCAGCTCCACTGCGGAATCCTCGCTGGGCTTGACCAAAATGGTGGGCAGCGCGCGGCCCTTGCTGTTGGCGTCGACGAGGCCGTGCAACCGGATGATCGCCGCCCGGAAGGCCGCGAACGCGTCATAGTTGTTGCGGAAGAACGACAGTGAGTCGTTGATGTTGCCGAAAGCCTGCGCGGTCTGGGTGACATCGCCGAAGGCGATCTCCCCGGCGAACAGGCGCGGCGCCTGAATTGCCAACGGCAGCGGAATGATGGTCTGCGTCGCCGACCAGTTCCATCCGTTGAAGATGATGGTCCGGCGGACAAACCTGCGGTAGTTGTCGATGACCGGCGTGAAGCGCCCCCACAGCTGCGCCCGCTCGACGCGCTCGCCGCGGTAGAAGCCCACCGCCTCCGCGGCGTCGCGCAACCGCACCAGGGCGTAACGGAACGCGGCGTTGAGTTTCTCGTTGTTGAAGCTCAGCCAAATCAGCGGGCGTCCAAGCCAAATCGCGACCACCGTCGCGATCAAGACATAGATCAGAACGGTCCAGAACATCGCACGCGGCACGGTCACACCGAAAAGATCGAAGTCTCCGGACAAATTCCACAGGATCGCGGCGAACGAGATCACCGACGCCACCGCGTTGACGGCACCGAACAGCAGGGTGTTGGTCGTCCCGTTGGACGGGATGTTCGGGGTGCCGCCCACCCCGGCGGTGAAGATGTCGACATCCTGCTGGATGCGCTGGTCGGGGTTGTCAATAGTGTTGTCGATGAACAGATCCCGGTAATAGGCCCGGCCCGCGAGCCAGTCGTCGGTGAGATGGGCCGTCAACCACATGCGCCAGGCGATGATGAATCGCTGCGTCAAGTAGATGTCGAGGATCACCCGGGCGATGAAGATGGCCGCCAGCAGGATGAAAATTCCGAGCGACACCCAAAAGTTGTGGATCCCGGACTGTTTGACCTCATTGTTCCCCGTGGCGAGCCCTTTCAGTGCCACCTGCAACGCCGTGTACATGTCGTTGCTCTGATAGCTGAACAGCACGTTGAGCCGGACCGAGAAGAGCACCAGCAGCAGCAGCACACCGAGCCCCAGCCAGGCCCTGACGCTGGTCGGCCCGACGAAGTAACCGCGCGTGATCCGCCAGAATTGGCGGCCCCACGGGGTCAGATACCTGGCGGCGACCAGCGCGGCCAGCAGGCTGACGGCACCGATCACCCATGCGATGGCGAGCCACCGCAGGGAATCCTGAAATGCCGACGACCAATCGATGGACGGTTTGAACAGCTTCGAGTCCAATTTCGGCGTCTCCTTCTGCGGTCGGCACTTCCCCGCAAATTACCCGAACGGTTCTCGAATAGGCTGCGCAGATGAGCATCGACGCTCCATCCAGCCAGACCGTACATGCCGGCCGACTCATCGCGCGCCGCCTCAAAGCCAGCGGTGTCGACACCGTCTTCACGCTGTCCGGCGGCCACCTGTTCTCCATCTACGACGGGTGCCGCGAAGAAGGAATCCGCCTGATCGACACCCGCCACGAGCAGACCGCGACCTTCGCCGCCGAGGGCTGGTCGAAGGTGACGCGGTCGCCGGGCGTGGCCGCGCTGACCGCGGGCCCGGGCATCACCAACGGGATGAGCGCGATGGCCGCCGCGCAGCAGAACCAGTCGCCGCTGGTGGTGCTGGGTGGCCGGGCGCCGGCGCAGCGCTGGGGCATGGGGTCGCTGCAGGAGATCGACCACGTACCGTTCGTGGCGCCGCTGGCCCGCTTCGCCGCCACCGCGCAGTCGGCGGGCGACGCCGGCCGGCTCGTCGACGACGCGCTGCGCGCCGCGGTTACAGCGCCCTCGGGCGTCGGCTTCGTCGACTTCCCGATGGACCACGTGTTCTCCGTGTCCGACGATGACGCCCGGCCCGGCGCGCTCGTCGACCTGCCACCCGGGCCCGCGCCCGACGGTGCGGCCCTGAGTCGGGCCGCGGCCCTGCTCTCCGCGGCGCAGCGGCCGGTGATCATGGCGGGCACCAATGTGTGGTGGGGGCACGGCGAGGCGGCCCTGCTGCGCCTGGCCGAGGAACTGCACATCCCGGTGCTGATGAACGGCATGGCCCGCGGCGCGGTTCCCGCCGACCATCCGTTGGCGTTCTCCAGGGTCCGCGGAAAAGCCTTGGGGGAGGCCGACGTTGCGCTGATCGTCGGGGTGCCGATGGATTTCCGGCTCGGCTTCGGCGCGGTCTTCGGGCCAGACACCGAGCTCATCGTGGTCGACCGGGTCGAGCCCGACCGCCGCCATCCCCGGCCGGTGGCGGCCGAGCTGTACGGCGACCTGTTGACGATCCTCGCCGCGCTGGCCCCGGCCACCGGGAGCGACCACCGCGGCTGGATCGACGAACTGCGAATCGCCGAGACCGCGGCGCGCGACAAGGAGAAGGCCGAACTCGCCGACGACCGCATCCCGCTGCACCCGATGCGGGTCTACGCCGAGCTCGCGCCGATGCTGGACCGCGACGCCGTGGTCGTCATCGACGCCGGCGATTTCGGGTCCTACGCCGGGCGGGTGATCGACAGCTACCAGCCGGGCTGCTGGCTGGACAGTGGACCGTTCGGCTGTCTGGGGTCGGGCCCCGGCTACGCGCTGGCCGCCAAGCTGGCCCACCCGGACCGCCAGGTGGTGCTGCTGCAGGGCGACGGCGCGTTCGGGTTCAGCGGCATGGAATGGGACACCCTGGTTCGGCACCACGTGCCGGTCGTCTCCGTGATCGGCAACAACGGAATCTGGGCGCTGGAGAAGCACCCCATGGAAGCGCTGTACGGCTACTCGGTGGTCGCCGAACTGCGTCCCGGCACGCGCTACGACGAGGTGGCCCGCGCCCTGGGCGGGCACGGCGAACTGGTCGCCGCGCCCGGCGAGCTGCGGCCCGCGCTGGAACGGGCCTTCGCCAGCGGCCTGCCGGCCGTCGTCAATGTGCTCACCGACCCCGACGTCGCCTATCCACGCCGGTCCAACCTCGCGTGATGAATCCGCGCGGTGGGTCACCGCGTACCGTTGACCTGTGCCTAAGACGACCCGCGCTCAACCCGGCCGGCTGAGTAGCCGCTTTTGGAAGCTGCTCGGCGCCAGCACCGAAAAGGACCGCAGCCGCTCGCTCACCCAGGTCAAGGACTCGTCGGAGTACGACGGCGAGGCGGCCGGGCTCAGCGACGAGCAGCTGCGCAAGGCGGCCGGGCTGCTCAACCTCGACGACCTCGCCGATTCCGAGGACATCCCGCAGTTCCTGGCCATCGCCCGGGAGGCGGCCGAAAGATCGACGACCCTGCGCCCATTCGATGTGCAGCTGCTCGGGGCGCTGCGCATGCTGGCCGGCGACGTCATCGAGATGGCCACCGGTGAGGGCAAGACCCTGGCCGGGGCGATCGCGGCCGCGGGCTACGCGCTGGCCGGTCGGCACGTGCACGTGGTGACGATCAACGACTACCTGGCCCGCCGGGACGCGGAATGGATGGGCCCGGTCATCGAGGCGATGGGCCTGACGGTCGGCTGGATCACCGCCGAGTCGACCAGCGAGGAACGCCGGGCCGCCTACGGCTGCGACGTCACCTACGCCTCGGTCAACGAGATCGGTTTCGACGTGCTGCGCGATCAGCTGGTGACCGACGTCGCCGACCTGGTCTCACCCAACCCCGACGTGGCCCTGATCGATGAGGCCGACTCGGTGCTGGTCGACGAGGCGCTGGTGCCGCTGGTGCTGGCCGGCACGACCCACCGGGAGACGCCGCGGCTGGAGATCATCAAGCTGGCCGGCCAGCTGGAGGCCGGCACCGACTACGACACCGACGCCGACAGCCGCAACGTCCACCTGACCGAAGTCGGCGCCCGCAAGGTGGAAAAGGCGCTCGGCGGCATCGATCTGTACTCCGAGGAGCACGTCGTCACCACCCTGACGGAGATCAACGTCGCGCTGCACGCCCACGTGCTGTTGCAGCGCGACGTGCACTACATCGTCCGCGACGACGCGGTGCACCTGATCAACGCCGCGCGGGGGCGCATCGCGCAGCTGCAGCGCTGGCCCGACGGCCTGCAGGCCGCGGTGGAGGCCAAGGAGGGCATCGAGACCACCGAAACCGGCGAGGTGCTCGACACCATCACGGTGCAGGCGCTGATCAACCGTTACGCGACGGTGTGCGGCATGACCGGCACCGCGCTGGCCGCCGGTGAGCAGCTGCGCCAGTTCTACAAGCTCGGTGTGTCACCAATTCCGCCCAACGAGCCCAACATTCGCGAAGACGAATCCGACCGCGTGTACATCACCGCCGCCGCCAAGAACGACGCGATCGTCGCCCACATCGCCGAGGTGAACGAGACCGGGCAGCCCGTGCTGGTGGGCACCCGCGACGTCGCCGAATCCGAGGACCTGCACGAGCGGCTGCTGCGCCGCGGGGTGCCCGCGGTGGTGCTGAACGCGAAAAACGACGCCGAGGAAGCTCAGGTGATCGCCGAGGCCGGCAAGTTCGGCGTCGTCACCGTCTCCACCCAGATGGCCGGGCGCGGCACCGACATCCGCCTCGGCGGCTCCGACGAAGCCGACCACGACCGGGTCGCCGAGCTCGGCGGGCTGCACGTCGTCGGAACCGGGCGACACCACACCCAGCGGCTGGACAACCAGCTGCGCGGGCGCGCCGGGCGGCAGGGCGACCCGGGGTCGTCGGTCTTCTTCTCGAGTTGGGAAGACGACGTGGTGGCGGCCAACCTCGACCACAACAAGCTGCCGATGGACACCGACGAGGACGGCCGGATCGTCAGCCCGAAGGCGGCGGGCCTGCTCGACCACGCCCAGCGCGTGGCCGAGGGCCGCATGCTGGACGTGCACGCGAACACCTGGCGCTACAACCAGTTGATCGCCCAGCAGCGCGCCATCATCGTAGACCGGCGAAACACGTTGCTGCGCAACCCAACCGCGCGCGAGGAGCTGGCCGAGCTGGCCCCCAAGCGCTACAAGGAGCTGGCCGAGACCGAGGGGATCACCGAGGAGCGCCTGGAGACGATCTGCCGGCAGATCATGCTGTATCACCTCGACCGCGGCTGGGCCGACCACCTGGCGTATCTGGCCGACATCCGCGAAAGCATCCATCTGCGGGCGCTGGGCCGGCAGAACCCGCTGGACGAGTTTCACCGATTGGCGGTCGACGCCTTCGCGTCACTGGCCGCCGACGCCATCGAGGCGGCCCAGCAGACGTTCGAAACCGCCAACGTCCTCGACGAGGAGCCCGGGCTGGACCTGTCCAAGCTGGCGCGGCCGACGTCGACGTGGACCTACATGGTCAACGACAACCCGCTGTCGGATGACACGCTGTCCACTCTGAGCCTGCCCGGGGTGTTCCGCTGAGCTCGTGGCGATCGCAAGCGCGGCGCAGCCGGGCGTTCGGCGCCCAGTCGCGTTAAGGTCACGGCTCATGGAGCCGGTGCTTCCGCCCAACCGGGTGCTGACGGTGCCCAACGCGCTGAGCGCTGTCCGTCTGGCGCTGATCCCGGTGTTCGTCTATGCCCTGCTGGTCGCCCACGCCAACGGGTGGGCCGTCGGGATTCTGATGTTCAGCGGCGCCTCGGACTGGGCGGACGGCAAGATCGCCCGGCTGCTGGATCAGTCCTCCCGGCTCGGGGTCCTGCTCGACCCGGCGGTCGACCGCCTCTACATGGTGGCCGTGCCCATCGTGCTGGCGTTCAGCGGGATCGTGCCCTGGTGGTTCGTCATCGTGCTGCTCGCGCGCGACGGCCTGTTGGCCGCGACGCTGCCGCTGCTGTGGAGTCGAGGCCTGACGGCGCTGCCGGTCACCTACATCGGCAAGGCCGCGACGTTCGCCCTGATGTCCGGCTTCCCGCTGGTGCTGCTGGGCACCTGGGATGCGCTGTGGAGCCACGTGATCGGGGCCTGCGGATGGGCCTTTTTGATCTGGGGCATGTATGCCTACCTGTGGGCGTTCGTGCAGTATGCGGTGCAGATGACTCTCGTGCTGCGACGCATGCCCAAGGTCGATCGCGGTTCTCGCCCGTCGGCCGCGGCGAAGGTGGCTGACCATGGCTGATAGGGATCCCCTGCTCGGCGGCTATGACCCCAATGCCGGGCACAGCGCGCATGTGGCGTCGCGACCGAAACAGATCCCGGTGCCCTCGCTGCTGCGCGCCCTGCTCTCCGAGCACCTCGATCCCGGTTACGCCGCGGCGGCGGCCAAGCGCGGTGCCGCCGACGCACCATCCGGTGGGCGCCGGCGGGTGGTCGGCTGGCTCTGGCAGGCGCTGGCGGCGCTGCTGATCGCGACGGTGTTCGCCGCCGCGGTCGCGCAGGCCCGCTCGGTGGCTCCGGGGGTGCGCACCGCCCAGCAGCTGCTGTTGGGCAATGTGCGGTCGGCCGAAGGCGCTGCGGCCAAGCTGAGCCAGCGCCGCGGCGAGCTGGCGACGCGCGTCGACGACGTTCAGCGCCACGCCCTGGCCGACGACGCCGAGGGGCAGCGGCTGCTGAAACGCCTTGACGCGCTGAGCCTGGCCGCGGCCAGCACGGCGATCATCGGCCCCGGCCTGAAGGTGACCGTCACCGATCCCGGCGCCAGCCCGAACCTTTCCGACGTGTCCAAGCAGCGGGTCAGCGGCAGCCGGCAGATCATCCTGGACCGCGATCTGCAATTGCTGGTCAACTCGTTGTGGGCCAGCGGCGCCGAGGCGATCTCCGTCGGCGGAGTGCGGATCGGGCCGAACGTGACCATCCGGCAGGCCGGCGGCGCGATCCTGGTCGACAACAACCCGACCAGCAGCCCGTACACGGTCCTGGCCATCGGTGCGCCGCGGGCGATGCGCGACGTCTTCGACAGCAGCCCCGGCCTGCAGCGACTGCGGCTGTTGCAGATTTCCTACGGTGTCGTGGTTACGGTGGACGCCGCCGACGGTCTGTCGCTGCCAGCCGGATCGATCCGGGATGTCAAGTTCGCCAAGCAGATTGGGCCACGGTGAGAGAAGTCCTGAACAGACGCATTCCCCTGTGCGAGACGCGGACGGGAAACCACGCATGATCGGTATCGCAGCGCTGGCGATCGGCATCGTGCTGGGCCTCGTCTTTCACCCCGCGGTGCCAGAAGTCGTCCAGCCCTATCTGCCGATCGCGGTGGTCGCGGCGCTGGACGCCGTGTTCGGCGGGTTGCGCGCATACCTGGAACGGATCTTCGACCCGAAGGTCTTCGTGATTTCGTTCGTGTTCAACGTGTTCGTGGCCGCCCTGATCGTCTATGTCGGTGACCAATTGGGGGTGGGCACCCAGCTGTCCACGGCCATCATCGTCGTGCTGGGTATCCGCATCTTCGGCAATGCGGCCGCGCTGCGGCGCAGGCTGTTCGGGGCGTGACGCACTTGAGGTTGAGGTTGACGTGAGCCAGGATCCGCAAGATCGCGCCGGCGGCCAGCGGGCCGCCGGCCACGGTGGTGACGGTGCGACCCCGGAACAGGGCTCGCCGCGCGGCCGCCACGAACTGGCCGCGAAAAGCCCCCGTCCCGAAATCGGTGCGGTGCACCGCACCGGGTTGTCGGGGATGGTGCGCGGCGGCCGCTCCCGGATGGCGTTCGGGACGCTGGCCGCGATGCTGTGCCTGCTGCTGGGCCTCGCGATCGTCACTCAGGCCCGCCAGACGGAGTCGGGTGACGCGCTGGAGACGGCGCGGCCGGCGGACCTGTTGGTGCTGCTGGATTCGTTGCGGCAACGCGAAGGCACGCTCAACACCGAGGTGAACGAGCTACAGAACACGCTGAATTCGTTGCAGGCGTCGGGAAACAACGACCAGGCCGCCATCCAGTCCGCGCAGTCCAGGCTGGCGGCGCTGTCCATTCTGGTGGGGGCGGTCGGTGCCACCGGGCCCGGCGTCACCGTCACGATCGAGGACCCCGGGCCCGGGGTTTCGCCGGAGGCGATGCTCGACGTGATCAACGAGTTGCGCGCCGCCGGCGCCGAGGCGATCGAGGTCAACGACGCACACCAGTCGGTGCGAGTGGGTGTCGACACCTGGGTGGTGGGGACGCCCGGGTCGCTGACCATCGACTCGAAAACGCTGGCACCGCCGTATTCGATTCTGGCGATTGGCGATCCGCCCACTCTGGCCGCGGCCATGAACATTCCCGGCGGCGCGCAGGACACCGTCAAGCGCGTCGGGGGGCGAATGTCGGTCCAGCAGGCCGACCGGGTGGACGTGACCACCTTGCGGCAACCAAAACCGCACCAATACGCTCAGCCGGTCAAGTGAGCATCACCCGAACAGAACAGGATCACTCGTGAGCGATATCCCGCCCGATCTGCGTTACACCGCCGAACACGAATGGGTTCGTCGAAGTGGGGATGACACCGTGCGAGTGGGCATCACCGATTTTGCGCAATCGGCGTTGGGTGATGTGGTTTTCGTTCAGCTGCCCGACGTGGGCACCGAGTTGACCGCGGGCGAATCCTTCGGTGAGGTCGAATCCACGAAATCGGTGTCGGACTTGTATGCGCCCGTCTCGGGCAAAGTCTCGGCGGTCAACGCCGATCTGGATGGCAGTCCGCAATTGGTGAACTCCGACCCGTACGGCGCCGGGTGGTTGCTGGACGTTCAGGTATCCGAGGTCGGCGAATTGGAGTCGACAATTTCTTCGCTGCTCGACGCTGAGGCCTACCGCGGAACGCTCACCGAATGAGGATTGCTAATGTCCCTGCAGCCCCGCACCGCCGGCGAGCGGCGGGGCCAGGGTACGGGGGAATCGGAGTTTCGGTTCGTCAGGTGGTGGGCGCATTGCAGGCCGGTGCGCGGTACCGTCGACACATCGACCTTTGAAGACCTTCGAAGATCGCTGAAAGACACGTGACAGACACTTTGACAGTACGAAACGGCAGTAATCGGCATACCGGGCAAAGAAACCTGGTGCACAAGCCGGCCGAGCGGCCCGGACAGACAACGCCACAGCAGCCAGTGAGGAGCAGCGCGTGACGGACATGGACAACGACCAGAATTCGGACGAAGTCACGGTAGAGACGACTTCGGTCTTCCGTGCGGACTTCCTCAACGAATTGGACGCGCCCGCGCAGGCGGGAACCGAGAGCGCGGTATCCGGGGTCGAAGGGCTCCCGGCGGGCTCGGCGTTGCTGGTCGTCAAGCGGGGACCGAATGCCGGTTCGCGATTCCTGCTGGATCAGGCCACCACGTCCGCCGGGCGGCATCCCGACAGCGACATTTTTCTCGACGACGTGACCGTCAGCCGCCGGCACGCCGAATTCAGGTTGGAAAACAACGAATTCAGCGTGGTCGACGTTGGTAGTCTCAACGGCACTTACGTCAACCGTGAGCCCGTGGACTCGGCGGTGCTTGCCAACGGCGACGAAGTGCAGATCGGCAAGTTCCGCTTGGTGTTTCTCACCGGACCCAAGCAGGGTGAGGACGGAGGATCTTCAGGCTAGTGAGCGCACCCGATAGCTCGGCACTGGCCGGGA
This sequence comes from Mycobacterium sp. 1245801.1, assembly GCF_001673055.1. Classification (NCBI taxonomy): domain Bacteria; kingdom Bacillati; phylum Actinomycetota; class Actinomycetes; order Mycobacteriales; family Mycobacteriaceae; genus Mycobacterium; species Mycobacterium sp. 1245801.1. The sequence continues at coordinate 76,872 of NZ_LZKY01000158.1, read as the reverse complement.
TGTCGATCGGGGCGGTCTTGGAGTTGCTGAGGCCGGACTTCCCCGATGTCACCATCTCCAAAATCCGCTTCCTGGAGGCCGAGGGGCTGGTGACGCCGCAGCGGGCCGCGTCGGGGTATCGAAGGTTCACCGCATATGACTGCGCGCGGTTGCGGTTCATCCTTACTGCGCAGCGTGATCACTATCTGCCGCTGAAGGTCATCAGGGCGCAACTGGACGCCCAGCCCGACGGCGAGCTGCCGCCCGTCAAATCGTCATATTCGGTCCCGCGACTGGTGTCGGTGGCGGGCACCGGGGACGGCGCCGGCTCGGATCCGCGCTCGGACACTTCGGCGGTGGCCCCCACCCACGTCCGGCTGAGCCGCGAAGAGCTGCTGGCGCGCGCGGGCGTGGACGACGAGCTGCTGACCTCGCTTCTCAAAGCGGGAGTCATCACCACCGGGCCCGCCGGATTTTTCGACGAGCACGCCGTGGTCATCCTGCAATGCGCCCGGGCGCTGTCGGACTACGGTGTCGAACCACGGCACTTGCGGGCTTTCCGCTCGGCCGCCGATCGGCAGTCGGACCTGATCGCCCAAATCGCCGGGCCGGTAGTCAAAGCCGGCAAAGCCGGCGCCCGCGACCGCGCCGACGATTTGGCGCGCGAGGTCGCCGCACTCGCCATCACGTTGCACACGTCGTTGATCAAATCCGCCGTTCGCGACGTTCTGGATCGGTGAGGACTAGACTTCGTTCGACAGCTTGGTTTTCGGCAGTAGGGCGGATTTTTGACCTCGCCGTCCTGGCGAGTAACCAATCCAACCGGCGCCACAATGCGGAGGGCAGACACAAATGGGTGAAGTTCGTGTTGTCGGCATTCGCGTAGAGCAGCCGCAGAACCAGCCGGTGTTGTTACTGCGCGAAACCAACGGCGACCGTTACCTTCCGATCTGGATCGGTCAGTCGGAGGCCGCCGCCATCGCCCTGGAACAGCAAGGCGTCGAGCCCCCGCGCCCGTTGACGCACGATTTGATCAGGGATGTCATTGCCGCCCTTGGACATTCGTTGAAAGAGGTGCGGATCGTCGATCTACAAGAGGGCACTTTCTACGCCGACCTGGTGTTCGACCGCAACATCACCGTGTCGGCCCGCCCCTCGGACTCGGTGGCGATCGCGCTGCGCGTCGGCGTGCCCATCTACGTCGAGGAAGGCGTGCTTGCCCAGGCCGGCCTGCTGATTCCGGACGAGAGCGACGAGGAAGGCGGCACCGCCGTCCGCGAGGACGAGGTGGAGAAGTTCAAGGAATTTCTCGACAGCGTGTCTCCGGACGACTTCAAAGCCACCTAAGCCTGTTACCAGCGCTTTGGGATCGGGGTGCCGGCTGGTTTAGCCTGGATGGCGACATCACGGATGCGTCTCAAACAGCACCGTGATCTCGACACGCTGGCGGATAGCTCGCCGACTTGGCCCCGCGGCGGCCATACTTTGATCGCGACTACAGGCGCGGTGGCTATCTACAGAGCGTAAGCTCTACTAGCACTCGGGCTTGAGCAAACGTGGCTGCGATGCAGCCTTCAGACGCAGCCAACGACGAGAGCGCGATCGCGGAGAGGAACCACCGTGAGCGAGCAGCCACGCCAAGAGCAGCTCAACCTAGCGGACAGCGCTAACCCGGCGCCCAGTGACCGCAGTGTCACCGTAGCCAGCGCACCCGTGCAGCCCGGCCTTTTCCCGGACGACTCTGTGCCCGACGAGCTGGTCGGATACCGCGGTCCGAGCGCCTGCCAGATCGCCGGCATCACCTACCGCCAGCTGGACTACTGGGCCCGCACCTCACTGGTGGTCCCGTCGATCCGCAGCGCGGCGGGCTCGGGCAGCCAGCGCCTCTACTCGTTCAAGGACATCCTGGTCCTCAAGATCGTCAAGCGGTTGCTGGACACCGGGATCTCGTTGCACAACATCCGCGTCGCCGTCGATCACCTGCGCCAGCGCGGCGTCCAGGACCTGGCCAACATCACCCTGTTCTCCGACGGCACCACCGTTTACGAGTGCACCTCGGCCGAAGAGGTCGTCGACCTGCTGCAGGGCGGGCAGGGCGTTTTCGGCATCGCCGTGTCCGGCGCCATGCGCGAGCTGACCGGCGTCATCGCGGACTTCCCCGGCGAGCGGGCCGACGGCGGCGAATCGATCGCCGAGCCCGAGGACGAGCTGGCGTCCCGGCGCAAGCACCGCGACCGCAAGATCGGCTGACGGCGCACCGCGCCACGCGCGACGTGGCGCTTCGCGCGGCCGAGTAAGCTGGGCAGCGCATCGCTTTCGTGCGGGAGAGTTTCGTGGCTGCCAGTCACGGACGCCGAAGGAGCAACACCTCTCCGTCAACCTCTCAGGCACCCGGACCGCGCGACATCATGATGCCTCTGGAAAGCGGCGTGGACCCGTGGGTCCGCACCCGCCGATGGGGAAAGGCGCTCGGTAGCGGGCGCCGAATCTCTCAGGCGCCCGGCGATGGGTGAAGACAGAGGGAGAGGGCCGTTAGTCCTCTGCCCCGATCCGTCTTCGCCCGCCCACACAGGAGTTCCAGTGTCCGATCAATTCACCTTCGCAGCTCGGCACATCGGCCCGGACAGTCAGGCCGTCGCGGCCATGCTCGCCGTCATCGGTGTCGACTCGCTGGACGACCTGGCCGCCAAGGCGGTGCCGGCCGGCATCCTGGACCGGCGCGGCGACGGCGGCGTCGCACCCGGTCTGGACCAACTGCCGCCGGCGGCCACCGAGACCGAGGCGCTGGCCGAGCTGCGGTCGCTGGCCGAGGCCAACACGGTGGCCGTGTCCATGATCGGGCAGGGCTACTACGACACGCTCACCCCGCCGGTATTGCTGCGCAACATCCTGGAGAACCCGGCCTGGTACACCGCCTACACGCCGTACCAGCCGGAGATCAGCCAGGGCCGGCTCGAGGCGCTGCTGAATTTCCAGACGATGGTCGCCGACCTCACCGGCCTCGAGGTCGCCAACGCCTCGATGCTGGACGAGGGCACCGCGGCGGCGGAGGCCATGACGCTGATGCACCGGGCGGCTCGTGGCAAGGCCAACCGCCTGGTGATGGACGCCGACCTGTTCACCCAGACCGCGGCCATCGTGGCCACCCGGGCCAAGCCGCTGGGCATCGAGATCGTCACCGCCGACCTGCGTGACGGCCTGCCCGACGGGGACTTCTTCGGCGTCATCGCCCAGCTGCCGGGGGCCAGCGGCCGGGTCACCGACTGGTCGGCCCTGGTCGAGCAGGCCCACGAGCGCGGCGCATTGGTCGCCATCGGCGCCGACCTGCTCGCCATGACGCTGGTCACGCCGCCCGGTGAGATCGGCGCCGACGTCGCCTTCGGCAGCACCCAAAGATTCGGCGTGCCAATGGGATTCGGGGGACCACACGCCGGCTACCTGGCGGTGCACGCCAACCACGCGCGTCAGCTGCCGGGCCGGCTGGTCGGGGTGTCGCTGGACGCCGACGGTTCGCCCGCCTACCGGCTGGCGCTGCAGACGCGCGAACAGCACATCCGCCGCGACAAGGCGACCAGCAACATCTGTACCGCGCAGGTGCTGCTGGCGGTGATGGCCGCGATGTACGCCAGCTACCACGGCGCCGAGGGGCTGACGGCGATCGCGCGCCGCGTCCACGGCCACGCCGGGGCTATCGCCGCCGCGCTCGGCGATGCGCTGGTGCACGACAAGTACTTCGACACCGTGCTGGCCAGGGTGCCCGGGCGCGCCGCCGAGGTGATCGCCGCGGCCAAGGCCAAGGGCATCAACCTGTGGCGGGTCGACGACGACCACGTGTCGGTGGCCTGCGACGAGGCCACCACCGACGAGCACGTCGCCGCCGTGCTCGACGCCTTCGGGGTGCGACCTACCGGGCAGGCGGGTGCCGACGCCGGCATCGTCACCCGCACGTCGGAGTTCCTCACCCACCCCGCCTTCACCCAGTACCGCACCGAGACCGCGATGATGCGCTACCTGCGCGCGCTGGCCGACAAGGATATCGCGTTGGACCGCAGCATGATTCCGCTCGGGTCGTGCACCATGAAGCTGAACGCCGCCGCGGAGATGGAGCCCATCACCTGGCCGGAATTCGCCCGCCAGCATCCCTTCGCGCCGGCGTCCGACACCCCCGGGCTGCGGCGCCTGATCGCCGACTTGGAGACCTGGCTGGTGCAGATCACCGGCTACGACGCCGTCTCGCTGCAGCCCAACGCCGGGTCGCAGGGCGAGTACGCCGGCCTGCTGGCCATTCACGATTACCACGCCAGCCGCGGGGAACCGCACCGCGACATCTGCCTCATCCCGTCCAGCGCACACGGCACCAACGCGGCCTCGGCGGCCCTGGCCGGGATGCGGGTCGTGGTGGTGGCCTGCCACACCAACGGCGACGTGGATCTCGAGGACCTGCGCGCCAAGGTCGGCGAGCACCGCGACCGGCTGTCCACGTTGATGATCACCTATCCGTCCACGCACGGCGTCTACGAGCACGACATCGCCGAGATCTGCGCCGCGGTGCACGACGCCGGCGGCCAGGTGTACGTCGACGGCGCCAACCTCAACGCGCTGGTCGGGTTGGCCCGGCCGGGCAAGTTCGGCGGCGACGTCAGCCACCTGAACCTGCACAAGACGTTCTGCATCCCGCACGGCGGCGGGGGGCCCGGCGTGGGGCCGGTGGCGGTGCGCGCGCACCTGGCGCCGTTCCTGCCCGGGCATCCGTACGCCCCCGAACTACCCCAGGGCCACCCGGTGTCCGCGGCGCCCTACGGGTCGGCCTCGATCCTGCCGATCAGCTGGGCCTACATCAGGATGATGGGCGCCGAGGGGCTGCGCGCGGCCTCGCTGACCGCGATCACCTCGGCCAACTACATCGCCCGGCGACTCGACGAGTACTTCCCGGTGCTCTACACCGGCGAGAACGGCATGGTCGCCCACGAGTGCATCGTTGACCTGCGGGGCATCACCAAGTCCACCGGAGTCACCGTCGACGACGTGGCAAAGCGCTTGGCGGACTACGGGTTTCACGCACCGACCATGAGCTTCCCGGTGGCCGGCACGCTGATGGTGGAGCCCACCGAGAGCGAGAGCCTGACCGAGGTCGACGCGTTCTGTGACGCGATGATCGCCATCCGCGCCGAGATCGACCGGGTGGGCGCGGGGGAGTGGCCTGCTGAAGACAACCCGCTGCGCGGTGCACCCCACACGGCCGAGTGCCTGGTGGTCAGCGACTGGGACCACCCGTACACCCGGGAGCAGGCTGCCTACCCGCTGGGCAAGGAGTTCCGGCCGAAGATCTGGCCGCCGGTGCGTCGCATCGACGGCGCCTACGGCGACCGCAATCTGGTCTGCTCGTGCCCGCCGGTGGAGGCGTTCGCCTGACGGTCCGGCCGGCCCTCAGCCGGGCGTCGTCGCCGGGGCCGGCACCACCAACGGCACCAGATACCGGCGGGCGAAATCGCGGGCCTGGCTCAGGTTGTAAATCGGGATGGCCGATTGCGGCGTCTTGATCAGCGAAATGATCAGCCGCCCGATCATCTCGCCGACGATCTCGGTGTCGAGATCGGCCGCCAGCTCGCCGCGCTCCTGCCAGCGGCGAAGCCACGTGGCGATGTAGCCGCGGGTCATGGCGATCAGGTTCTCATCGGTCAGGTAGGCGGTCAGCTCACCGGCGGCGGGTGATTCGCGGATGCTTCGGGTCAGCAGCTTGGGCGCCGAGGCTTCGTGAACGAAGGCGGCGAAGACTTCGGCGATCCCTTCCTGCGGTGTCGACGCCCGGCCGGCGACCTCGGAGACCAGCGTGCTGAGCCGTAGCGACTCGTCCATGATGGTCAGCCGCACCAGGTTTCGCTTGTGCCGGAACCGGCGGTAGACCGTGGCGACGCCGACACCGGCGGTGTCGGCGATGTCCTGCATGGTGGTGTTGGAGAATCCGCGCTCGGTAAAGCAGGTGCGCGCCGCGGTGACGATGGTGCGGGCGGTCGGATCGAGGGTGGCCAGGCCGTCGGGCACCAAGCCGAGCAGCATCGCGGGGTCTACCATCTGGCCTCCAGCCGATCGGGGTGTCACGACGATTGTGCGCTATCGGGCGCCGCCGGGCGCTTCGCGACCTAGTGTGCCGAATCAGGCCGGTCGGGCGCGGCGAAGGAATCCAGCAGCACCGAGCGATACCGGTCGCGCAGCCGCTCGTACTGGTAGCGGTTGTAGGCCAACGGCTCCAGGGCGAGCCGTCGGGGCAACCATCGCCAGCCCAGCTGCAACGCGGCAACGTAGACGGCGAACTCGAATTGCTCGCGCGCACCCCACCGCACGCCCAGCAGCTCGCGCATGGTCGGATGGGCGACCGCGGCGGAACACACGACCACCGGCCGCGACGCCAGCGTCGTCATCACCGGCCACACCAATCGCAGCAGTGGCCGAACTTGTTTGGCTACCAACAACTTCGGGATGGGCGGCGCGACGAAACTGCGATTGGCGAATTGCAGAAATTCGTTGTCCGCCAGGTCTTTCACGGCGACGGAGTCGTAGTACTCGAGCATGTCGTGCAGGGTCGCCGGCAGCTTCGCCTGCTTACTGGGCAATTCCAGGAACTGCAGTTCGCCCCGCAGCGTCTGGTAGACGACCTCCTTCTCGGCCGCGGTGAGCCGGCGACCGCACACCCGCAGATAGGCCTGATACAACAGGTTCAGGCCGCTCACCGCCACCCAGATCCACACGTCGGGATTCAGTGCGCTGTAACGGGTGTCGCTGAACGAGTCCTTGCCGGCGCCCCGCACGTCTCGATGCAGTCGCTTCAGGTCGTCCCGCGACGTCCGCGCGTCCGAACTGTCGCCGAAGGTCGCCAGGGCGGTGAATGCGAAACTGCGGATGCCACGGTCGGTGAAGTTGTCCGCGAACCGTCCGCTGCGGTCCACCGCCGCCGCGATTTCGCGGTGCGCCACCTGGTCGAGGGCGAGGCGGCCGAACGCCGCCGCCAAGGGCGAGCCCGCGAACCACCGCACGTCGTCCGCCAGTTCCCGGCGCGCCGCGTCCGGTTTCGACGCCGCGCCGGCCACGCTGCCATAAAAACTCGCCGTCGTCGTCATGCCGGTCCTCCTTGAGCTGGTCGGTCACACCACCGTCGCGCCGATCCGATGACGCAATCGCATGTCCCACACCACCGCGTGTACGCCGAGGCGCACCAGGAACCGCGGTGTGAACAGGTCCAGCAGCCCGAAGATGCGCTGCCAACGGTCGAATCGGCGTTGCTGCGCGTCCGACCAGGCGAACCCGAGCTTGTCGCGCAGCTGCGGGGGCAGGTAGCCCAGCGTCATGAACAGGTTCCATCCGCCGAACAGCGCCGGGATGGGTGCGGGCAGGAAATCGAGGCGCGCGATGCCGGTCAGATAGCTGCGCATCCGGTCGTCGAAGTGGAGCCGATTGAGTTGGTCCTGCCAATAGCGGGCGGCTGCGTCCAGGTCGGCGGGCCACATGTCCCGCGGCACCTGCAGCGTGGTGGCGAACACCGACGCGGCCCGGTGCACCGCCTCGGGGTCGCGCCGCGAGCGGCCGCCCCGCAGCTTGCGGGTGTCCTCGAAGACCGCGGCCATGCAGGAGGCCACCCAGAGCTGAAGCGCGGGGTCGAAGGCGTTGTAGCGCACCGGGCTTTGCGGCCCGGAGCGCACCTGGACGTGTGCGGCGTTGACCGCGTCCCGATAGATTTTGCGGTCGTTGGCATTGCCGGCGATGGCCACCGCGATGTAGGTGAAGGTGGTGCGGGCCCTTTTGAAGGGATGCTTGTACAGGTTGCCGCTGTCGACCTTGCTCTCCATCACCCCATAGGCCACACCCGGATTCGCCAGTTGCATCACGACGTTCGCCGCACCGTAGGCCGGGGACAGCCACGGCGACATCTCCTCGGCCAGAAACGCCGTGTCGAGGGAATCGGTGTCCGCCCGCCGGGCGCCCCGATCCGGCGGCACCGCCGCGTCCTCCGGGCCGGTGGGCAGGGGATGGGCCATGCTGTGCCTTCCTGAATTAATTGACAGCTCAGACGGATTCGAAGACCGGCTCGCCGCGGTGCGCCGCGGGGTAGCGGACCCTGGCGGGCAGCGCGCGGTCCAATGCCCGCACCGCGACCACCGCGCGCTCAAACCGCTGTTTGCGTTCGGCAGTCCACTCGATGCGCAGCCGTTCCCGGAGGGTCGCCGGCAACAGTCCGGCGGTGGTCAGCCTCAGCAGCGCGGCCAGCGGAGCCGCGGCCGAATTCCACACCAGTTGTGGCACACGCACGCCGGGCGGCACGGGCATCGGATAGCGGTCCAGTTCCAGGAGCAGTTCGGTCGCGGCGTTGCGTTCCAGACGGCGTTCGACGGTGTCGTGGTAGTAATCCCAGAACGCCGCCCGCGTCTGCGGGATCACCCGTTCGGGGATGCGCAGGATCCCCGCGACGTCTCGCCACTCGCGAAACAACGCGTCCTCGGTCGCGTCGTCGAGCGTCCCGCCGAACACCCGGCGCACGTCGGCGGCACCCGCATAGGTGGTGGCATGCGCCCACAGGTACGCGTCCGGATTCAGTGCGTGATAGCTGCGCCCGAGCGCGTCCATCCCGGAGATGTTGCGGTGCACGTCGCGAAGCCGCTGACCCTCGGCGACGGCGGCCTGCGGCCCGTGAAATCCGTGATAGCGCCGCACCGCGGCCAGTGTCCGCGAGATGCGCCCCCACCTGTCCCTGAGGAACTCCGAATGATCGATCACCCCGGCGCCGACCACCGGGTGCGCCACTTGCAGCAACAGCGTCGCTCGGCTGGCGAGCGGCATCCGCCAGTCGATGCCGCGCCGCCACGTCGCCGAACCGGGACCGATCGGGTGCAATGCCGGCGTCAGCGCCGGGCCGGCTGGTGCAGCGGACATCTTCGACTACGTCTCCCTCAGCCCACGCCTGATAGAAATCAAGGCGGATTCTATCGTGGAGTCTGGCACAGACCGCCGTCGTTGGACAGGGGCGGCGGCGGATTCATCCGGGATCGGCATGCGAACGCCGCACTGATCGCGCAACGACCGTGATCTTCGCTTTCGCGTCCCGCCGCATCGGCTACGAGCTGGGTGGGCCCGGCCGGTCAGCGCTGTCAGCTCAGAAAGTTGTTGACCGCCGACGCGAGGTCGGGGGCCGCCGACGTCGCGAGGTTCTGGTAGCTGCCGCCACTGAGTTGGGCGACCGCTTCCCAGGTCGCGCGGTCCGGGTCGGCCCCGAAATCGATGACGTTCACCGCGATGGGCTTGGCCGGATCGGCACTCTTGCGGATGAAGTCCTGTAGCCCCGCCCCGTCCAGCGTCTGATCGGTGTGTGGCCCCGCGGTGATCAACAGGATCGAATTGTTCTGGCCCGCATGATAATTGGCCTGCATGTCCTGGTAGAGCATCCGCAGGGTGGTGAATGACACCGCGCCACCACCCGACGAGTACTGCTTGTCCAGCGCGGCGGCCAGCGCGGCCGAACGCGGCTGACCGTTAACGGGGTCGGACAACGGGCCGCTGGCCACCTCCGACCGGCCCTCGTGGCCGTCGAACGTCCACAGGCCCACCACCGCGGACGCGGGCAGCGCCTTGATCCGGTCCTGCAGCGCCCCGATCACGTTGGCCAGGCGGGTTTTTCCACCTTCCTGACCGGGCATCGACTGGTCGAGCATGATGGTCGTGGCCTGCCCGCTCGACGGGCTGGCCATCGCCTCGGCGAGCGTGGCGCGCATCGCGTCGTCGCCCACCGACAGCGCCGCGGGCAGCGACGGGAAATTGGTGACCGGGCTACTCGGCGGTTTCACCCCGTTGACGCGGAAGCCGGCCTTGGCCAGCTTGGCCTGCTGGTCGGACTTGTGCATGAATCGCGAGAACTCGCTGGCCGCCGAGGCCTGTTCGCGGGTGAGCCACGAGCCGCTGAGCAGGACGGTGGGGTAGTCGGCAACCGCCGCGGACCCGGGCGGCAGCCAGAAGGCCAAGGCGCCCTTGGCGTCTGGCAACGATTGCCCGCGCTGGAACAGTTGCTGTTCGGTGGTGACCACCGCGTGCACCGGCGCGGTTGCGGCGTCACCGGGCTTCAGCAGGGTGTTCATCGCCTCGGTCAGCGAGTTGTCGGCCAGCTTGGGTTGCGCGCTCAACAGGCTGCGCACCGCGCCGGTGCCCTGCGTCACCGGCGCGCCGGGCGGCACCGACGCGGCCGCCACCGCCTCGCCGGCCAGAAACGACGCGTCCGCATTGCCGTTCATCGGCAGCGCCAGGCGCAGCGGGCCCCACCCCGGTAAATTCAGCCCCGCCAGTGCATTCGGATTAGTTTGCAGCCCGGGTAGCGCCGCCCAGTTCTGGTTGGCCAGGGCCGGCGCGAGTTGGGGACGGATGGCCAGCACCACCGGCGAGGTGGCCAGCGAATGGCTCTCGGTGACGGTCTTTTGCGCCGTGGCGCCGGCGAGTCGCGCGGCGGAGATCGAACTGCCCGGAATCCACAGCGCCGGCTGGCCGCCCAGTTCCGCGGGCCACTTGCCGATGAAACCGTTCAGCACGGCGTCGGAGTTGGCCGGCTTGACGCTCACCACCATGCAGCGGTCACCGATCGGCCCGGCGGATTTGTTGTAGCTCTCCGCGAATTGCCCGATGGCATCGGCGATGGACGGATCGGCCACGACGGGCACCGTTTCCTGACCCCCGACGCAGCCGCCGGCCGCCTTGTGTGAACGCTTGGACAACGCGTCACCGAAGAAGCTCCACAGGATGACCGCTCCCACCACGACCACGACCGCGACCAGCGCCACGATCACGCCGATGCTGACGCCGCGACGGCCGGCCTCACTGCGGTGACCGCCCCGCCAATCGCCGAGCCCGCGATGCCCGCCCCGGAAGAGCGACGGCGATGCGGCCGCCGGCTCAGGCTTCGACGGGGCCGCCTGCCGCGACGGGAACTCCGGGTAGTCGTCGGCGGCGCCGGCTGCGAAGGCATCCTCGGCCGGGTAGGCGTCGTCGGGATGGCCACGCTCGGCGGAGTAGTAACCACCCTCGTCGGCATGGTCGCCCTCATCGGCGTAGTCATCGTCGTCCGAGTAGAGGTCGGCTTCCGAATCCGCGCCGGCATCCCGGCGGTGATCTCCTGCCTCGTGCCCTCGAGACGGCTCGTCGACGGCGTCGTCGCGAGATGGCTCGTCGAGGGAGTCGTCAGGGTCGGGCGCACTGTGCCTACCCATAGCAGTGCCCTCGGCCTTTCCGTCGATCCATCGTTAACTCGGCGCCGATCTTAGTCATCGGCGGCGCTATGCCACGTTTCGAACCCGAACTGAGCGCGGGCTCAATTCTGCGGGCCGGCTGCCTTGGCTTCCCGCCGACGGCGATGCAGGATCGGCTCGGTGTAGCCGTTGGGCTGCTGCGTTCCGGTCAGGATCAGATCCTGGGCGGCGAGGAAGGCCAGGCTGTCGTCGAAGTTGGGCGCCATCGGCTGGTAGGCCGCGTCCTTGGCGTTCTGCTCGTCGACCAGCGGGGCCATCCGCTCCAGGCTGGCCCGCACGTCCTCCTCGGTGATCACCCCGTGGCGCAGCCAGTTGGCCAGCAGCTGGCTCGAAATCCGCAGCGTGGCACGGTCTTCCATGAGCGCCACGTCGTGGATGTCGGGCACCTTGGAGCAGCCGACGCCCTGGGCCACCCAGCGCACCACGTAGCCCAGGATGGACTGGCAGTTGTTGTCGACCTCTTCGCGGATCTCCTCGGAGGCCCAGGCCAGTTCCTTGGCCAGCGGGATGGTCAGCAACTCCTCGATCTTGGTGCGCTTCTTGCCGGCGAGTTCCTCCTGCACGGCGCCGACGTCGACGTAGTGGTAGTGCATCGCGTGCAGGGTGGCCGCCGTCGGCGAGGGCACCCACGCGGTGGTCGCGCCCGCCTTGGGCTGGCCGATCTTCTGCTCGACCATGTCGGCCATCAGCTCGGTCATCGCCCACATGCCCTTACCGATCTGGGCCTTGCCCTTGAAGCCGGCCGCCAGCCCGATGTCGACGTTGGCGTCCTCGTAGGCCTTGATCCAGGTGCTGTTCTTCATCGCCCCCTTGCGGATCATCGGGCCGGCCTCCATCGAGGTGTGGATTTCGTCGCCGGTGCGGTCCAGGAAGCCGGTGTTGATGAACACGACCCGGTCGGCCGCGGCCTTGATGCAGGCCTTGAGGTTGACGGTGGTGCGCCGTTCCTCGTCCATGATGCCGACCTTCAGGGTGCCCTGGGGCAGGCCGAGAACGTCTTCGACGCGGCTGAACAGCTCGCAGGTGTAGGCGACCTCGTCGGGTCCATGCATCTTGGGCTTGACGATGTAGATGGACCCGGTGCGGCTGTTGGCCAGCGGGCCGTTCGCGTCACCGGTCTTGAGCCCGTGGATCGCGGTCAGCCCGGTGAACAGCGCATCCATGATGCCCTCGAACACCTCTTTTTCTTCGTCACCCTCGCTCCAGACGATCGCGTCGTTGGTCATCAGGTGACCGACGTTGCGCACGAACAGCAGGCTGCGGCCGGGCAGGGTCAGCTCGCCCTCGCCGTCGGGTGTCTTGTAGGTGCGGTCCTCGTTGAGCACCCGGGTGAAGGTCTTGCCGTCCTTGCTGACCTCTTCGGACAGGTCGCCCTTGTTCAGCCCGAGCCAGTTGCGGTAGCCCAGCACCTTGTCGTCGGCGTCGACGGCGGCCACCGAGTCCTCGAAGTCCATGATCGTGGTGATGGCCGATTCCAGGACCACGTCCTTGATGCCGGCCGAGTCGGTCTTGCCGATCGGCGATTCCGGATCGATCAGGATCTCGATGTGCAGGCCGTGGTTCACCAGCAAAACCGACCAGCTGGGGGAGCCGAGCTCGCCGGTGTAGCCGGCGAACTTCTCCGGGCTGGCCAGGCCGACGGCGCCGTCGGCGGTCGCGATCTTGAGCTGGCCGTCCTCGACGGACAGGCCCGTCGCGTCGGCCCACGACCCGGATTCCAGCGGCACCGCTTCGTCGAGGAACTTACGCGCGTAGGCGATCACCTTGTCGCCGCGGACCTTGTTGTAGCTCGACCCCTTCTCGGCGCCGTCGTCTTCCGGGATGACGTCGGTGCCGTACAGCGCGTCGTACAGCGAGCCCCACCGGGCGTTGGCGGCGTTGAGCGCGAACCGCGCGTTGAGCACCGGGACCACCAGCTGCGGGCCGGCCGTCGTGGTGATCTCGTCGTCGACGCCGGACGTCGTGATGGTGAAGTCCTCGGGCTCGGGCAGCAGATAACCGATCTCGATGAGGAACTTGCGGTACGCCTCGATGTCGAGCGGCTCGATGACGCGCTGCCGGTGCCACTTGTCGATCTGGGCCTGCAGCTCGTCCCGCCGGCGCAGCAGATCCTGGTTCTTGGGGGTCAGGTCGGTGACGACCTTGTCGACGCCCGCCCAGAAACTGTCCGGGTCGATGTCGGTGCCGGGCAACGCCTCGTTGTTCACGAAGTCGTAGAGCACTCGGGCGACGCGCAGGTTCCCCGCCGACACGCGATCAGTCATGATTCTCCTCCATCACGGGCCGCACTGGACCGCCCATGGGCCGCACAGGCCCAGATTGGCAATGTCATAAGCCTACCGAGCGCAGCGTGGCGGGCGTTATTCGCCCGACCCGGCAGGCGCAGGTCAGACCGCGCTGAGCGCCCCAAGAACGACGCTGCGGCGGGCGCCGGGATCCGTGTCCAGCAACGCATGTTCCGCGCGCCCGCGGTCGCCCGCCCTCCAGCACTTTCTTAACTGGTAGCCGTGAAGATCATACGGGCTGCGCGCGGTCGTTCCGGCCGGCCAGTGCCGCTACGCCTCGCGCATGGTCCCGACGAGGTCTTCAACCAGGTCTTCCATCGCCACCATGGCGACCACGGCGCCGGTCTCGCCGGTCACCAACGCCAGATGGCTGTTGCTGCGGCGCATCCGGGACAGCGCGTCGGCCAGCGGCAGTGACCGGGACAGCCGCGGCAGCGGCCGCACCATCGCCAGATCGATCACCGTCCGCGGATCGTCGTCGAGCGTCAGCACATCCTTGATGTGCAGATATCCGACGAACACGCCGCTGACGCTGGCCACCGGGAACCGGGAGTAGCCGGTCTGGGCCAGGGCCTGCTCGACCGCCCCGACCGTCGGCCCCGAGCCCGCCGCGGCCACCGGAACCGCGTGCACCGCGGCGAGGGGGACGGCCACGTCACCGACCACGCGGTGGCGAATTTGCAGCGCCCGGGTCAGCCGGGTGCGTTCCTCGCGGTCCAGCAAGCCCTCGGACTCGGACTCCGCGATCATCTCGCTGAGCTCGACGGGTGAGACTGTGATCTCCAGCTCGTCCTTGGGTTCGACGCCGAAGGCGCGCACCACCACGTTGGCGCATTTGTTGTAGAACACGATGAAGGGCCGGGCGGCCCGCACGTAGGCCAGGTACGGCGGCACGAGCAGCATCGCGGTGCGCTCCGGGCCGGCCAGTGCGATGTTCTTCGGCACCATTTCGCCCAGCAATACGTGCAGGGTCACCACGATCGCCAGCGCGATCGCGAACGACAGCGTGTGCAGCAGCGCCGGGTGAATTCCGGTCAGCCCCAGCGTCGTTCGCAGCAGATTGGACACCGCCGACTCCCCGATCCGCCCGAGCAGCAGCGACGCGGCCGTGACGCCCAACTGGGCACCGGCCAGCATCGACGGCAGTTGCTCCCCGGCGCGGATCACCGTGACCGCGGCCGCTTTGCCCTGCTCGGCCAGCGCCTCGAGGCGGTCGCGGCGCGCCGAGATCAGCGAGAACTCCGCGCCGACGAAGAACGCGTTCACCCCGATCAGCAGGCAGGCCAGCAGCAGGCCCATGGTGTCGCTCATCGGCGCCCCCCGGTGGCGGGGACCTCGCCGTGATTGCTCAGTTCGATCAGCTCCAGCAGGTCGATCCGGCGGCCGTCCATCCGGATGACCGTCGCCTGCCAGCGGGTCACCGCGTCCAGCAGGCCGTCGGCGTCCAGCGCGGGCAGCTTGACCGTGTCACCGGCCACCGGGATGTGACCGATCTCGCGCAGCACCAGGCCGCCGATGGTCTCGTAGGGGCCCTCCGGCGCGCGGAAACCGATGGCGGTGGCCACCTCGTCGATGCGCAGCAGGCCCGAGACCCGCCAGCCACTGCCGGCGGGCACCACGTCCGGGGTGGCGTCGTCGTGCTCGTCGCGGACGTCGCCGACGATCTCTTCGATCAGGTCCTCGACGGTCACCATGCCGGCGGTGCCGCCGTACTCGTCGACGACCAGCGCGGTCTGCAGGCTGTTGGCCCGGATCTCGGCCATCACCGCGTCGCCGTCCAGGGTGGACGGCACCTTCGGAACGGGTTGGGCCACCGTGACCAGCCGGGTGCGGGCCCGTTCGGTGCGCGGGATGGCGAACACCTGCTTCACGTGCACGATGCCGACCGTCTCGTCGAGGTCGCCGTCGACGATGGGGAAGCGGGAGAAGCCGGACTCGGCGGCCGCGGTCACCAGGTCGGCGACCGTGTCGTCGGTCTGCAGCGCCACGATCTTGGAGCGGGGCGTCATCAGTTCCTCGGCGCTGAGCGTGCCGAACTGCAGCGAGCGGCGCACCAAGGCGGCCGTGGCGGCGTCCAGCGCGCCGCTGCGCGCCGACGAACGCACCAGCGACAGCAGCTCCTGCGGGGAGCGAGCCGACCGCAACTCCTCGGCGGGTTCGACGCCCAGCCGGCGCACGATCCAGTTGGCGGCGCCGTTGGTCAGGCGGATCGCCGGGGTCAGCAGCAGCGAGAACACCAACTGGGCGCTGACGACCGCGCGGGCCGTGGACAGCGGCCGGGCCACAGCGAGGTACTTGGGGACGAGCTCGCCGAACACCATCGACACCGAGGTCACGATCACCAGCACCACAAAGGCCATGATCGCGTCGCCGACCTTGTCGGGTATGCCGATGGCATCCAGCCACGGGTGCGGCAGGTCGTCCACCATCGGATCGGTCAGGTAACCGGCCGCCAGGGTGGTGACCGAGATGCCCAACTGGGCGCCGGACAGTTGGAACGACAGCCGGTGGTGGGCGCGGCGGATCCAACGGTCCCGCCGACCACCGCCGCGGGCGTTGGCCTCCACCGCGCTGCGGTCGAGGGTGGTCAGCGAGAACTCCGCGGCGACGAAGACGGCGTTGCCGAAAATGAGCACCGCGATCGCCACAACGCTGATCACGGTGACGGTGACGTTCATGACCTACGCCGCCCCGACGGGAGAACGCCGATCAGGAGAGAAGGCGGCGGGGGAGGCTCCGCATCGCGCGGTTCGTCGGACGGCCCGTGCGCCCGCAAGCCGATGGCCTGCACGGGTGCCTGCGGCACGTCGATCCTTTCGCTGCCAGATGGCGGGGCGGTCGCGGTTGCTTCCGTCTTTGCTGTCTTATGCTAGCCCGGCCCGCCGCCGCACGGCGCCGCCCGGCGCGGGGCATGCCGACCGCCTCGGCTCATCGGCCCGGCCCAACTATGGTATGGCTAACCTTACCCGGTAGGCTCTGCGCACTATGCCCGACGCTCAGACGCCGTCCATTCACGTCCTGCCGCGCGAACGCTTCGACATCCCCGACGAGGTGGCTCGCATCCCCCGCCCACCGGTTCCCTCGCTGGATCCACCCTTCGCCATGCGCGTGGCGCAGCTCGAGGACGTGGACATGGTGACCGAGTGGATGAATCGCCCACATCTGGCGCAGGCCTGGGAATACGACTGGCCGGCGCCCCGGTGGCGCCAGCACCTGAGCGCCCAGCTGGACGGGACATATTCCCTGCCGTTGCTCGGCAGCATCCGGGGCAGGGATTGCGCCTACCTCGAACTGTATTGGGGCGCAAAGGATCTGATCTCCCGTCACTACGACGCCGAGCCGTACGACCTGGGGCTGCACGCCGCGATCGCGGACCTGAAACTGGTGAACCGCGGCCTGGGCCCGATGCTGTTGCCCCGGATCGTGGCGAGCGTCTTCGCGCTCGAGCCCCGCTGCCGGCGGGTCATGTTCGACCCCGATCACCGCAACACCACCGCCCGCCGGCTGTGCGAGTACGCGGGATGCAAGTTCCTCGGCGAGCACGACACGACGAACCGGCGCATGGCGCTCTACGCGCTGGAAGCCCCGATCACCGACTCGTAGCCGCGGTAATCGGGCGCCATCGCGGCGGCCACCAACTCCCACAGCACCTCGTCGGTGCCGCCACCGACCCGGGCCAGCTTCATGTCGCGCCACCACGCCCCCAGCGGCGTCTCGTCGACGAGATATCCCGAGCCGCCGAAGATGTGCATGCACTCCGACATCACTTCCTCACCGAGGCGGGCCGCGGTCACCTTGACGCCCGCGGCGGCACGCAGCTCCAAACGGCCCTGCGCCGCAATGCCGTTCAGTCCGTGTCGCAGCAGATCGACGCGCGCCTGCAGATCCGCCATCCGCAGCCGCAACGCCTGATGCTCGAACAGCGTGTGGCCGAACTGGCGCCGAGTCATCATGCGGGCCAAGGTGATTCCGATCGCCCGTTGACACGATGCGGCGATCTGCCCGGCGATCGACATTCGTTCGTGCGCCAGCCCCCAGCTGATGGCGGCCAGCCCGGTGCCGGCCCGCGCGACCAGGGCATCGGCGGGCACCCAGGTGTCGATGTGCACGGCGGCGGTGTCCAGCGGCCCGGCGCCGAGCTTGTTGTAGGGCCGCTGCACGCTGACCTGCGCGGTGGGCACCGCGATCAGCGCGACGTTGCCGTGTTTGCTGGCCGAGTCGTGGTCGACGCTGCGGGCCACCACCATTATGTGGTCGGCGATGGGGGACAGCGAAACGAACTTCTTGATGCCGCGAACGTCGAACCCGCCGTCCCGAGAGGATATTTCGGTGCGAACGATCTGCAGGTCCGACCCGCCCGACTCCTCGGAGGCCCCGATGCACAGCACGGCCTGGCCGCGGATCGCCCGCTCACAGATGTCCTTGAGGTAGTCCGACTTGCCGAATCGGCGCAGCACACAGATGGCCGAGTCGTGCAGGCTGACGCCGACCCCGATGCCGGCCGACGACAGCCCGCCCAGCGCCAGCGCCAGTTCCACCAGCCGGGCCACGTCGGGCAGCGGTCCGGTGCCCCACTTGTGGCTGAACACGCCGCAGGCGCCCAGGTGCTCGATCAGCTCACGCGGAAAACGTTGCCGCGCTTCGGCTTCGGCTGTCCAGGCCAGCACCCGGTCGTCGAACGCGCCGGCGAGCAGGCGCCGGTAGTCGTCGATGGTGGTGGCGGATGCCTCGGTCGGCATGGATGTTGTCGTCACTTAGTCCACCGCCTCCAGAGTGCGCCGGACTTCCAGCCGGCGCAGTTTGCCCGACGACGTGCGGGGCAGCGACCCCGGTGCCATGAAGATCACGTCGGAGGGAACGACGCCGCACCTGGATGCGACGCGCTGAATGATTTCGGCGCGGGCGCCCGCCTGATCCGCCCCGCGGAATTCGGCCGCGACGATCAGGCCCGGGCGCGCGGACCGTTCGCCGGTGCCCAGCGCCACCACGGCGCCCTCGCGGACCCCGCGGACGCCGGCGGCGACCGTCTCGATCTCGGTCGGGAAGATGTTGCGACCCGCGAGGGTGATGAGCTCCTTGGCCCGGCCGCACACCACCAGCCCGGCTTCGTCGAAGAAACCGAGATCCCCGGTGGGAAGCCAGTTTTCGCGGTTTAGCGGCGGGTGGTCGCGGTACCCGTCCATCAGCGAGGCGCCCCGGATCTCGATCTCACCGATGTCGCCGTCGGCGTCGTCGTGCGGCGCGATGCGGATCTCGGTGCCCGGAATCGGCTGGCCCAGCACCGCGTGGCGACGCGCACCGGTCTCGCCGGCGACGCTGGCGACGCGCAGCCCGGTGCCCGGCGCGGGCACGGTGACGGCGCAGGTCGATTCGGCCAGCCCGTAGGACGGGGTCGCGGCGCCGGCGTCGAATCCGAACGGGGCCATCGCGTCGGCGAACCGTTGGAATCCCTCGCAGTCGACCGGTTCGCCGCCGTTGATGGCCACCCGCACCGCGCCCAGGTCGACGTCGGACACCCGGCGGGCATACCTGCCCAGCAGGTTGTAGGCGAAGTTGGGCGCGGCGGTGATCGTCGTCCGGCTCTCCGAGAGCCAACTCAGCCAGCGAAACGGCGAGGCGGTGAAAGCCGCCGTCGGCGCCAGCCATAGCGACATCCCGCCCAGCACCGAGGCGAGCAGGAATGACAGGCCCATGTCGTGATACAGCGGAAGCCACGAGCAGCCGACGTCGGCCGGCGTCACGCAGAGGCGCTGATTGAGGCCGCGCAGGTTGGCCAGCACCGCGCCCGCCGACAGCATGGCCGTCTTGGGCGAGCCGGTGGAACCCGCCGTGCCCTGCAAGATTGCCGGATTCCCGTCGGCGCCAACCGCGGCGCATGAGCGACCCGTATCTGCCGCTGCGGCAAGGCTTTCGATGACGATGTCGCCGGGCGGATCCAGCGCCTGCAAGCCGTCCAGCTGCGAGCCGTGGCTCAAGACGGTGCGCACGCCGATGCCGCTGAACCGGGCCAGCGTCGAGGCCGCCCATTGCCGGCCTTCGGCGCCGCGCACCGGACCGGGCAGGATCGACACGGCGGCGCCCGCGAGCCAGGCGCCCTGGATGGCGGCGACGAATTCGAGGGTCGGCTCGCCGACCAGCCCCACCGCGGCCGGGCGCCCCCGATCGAGCAGCCATGCGGCGATGCTCTCGGCCAGCCCGTGTACTTCCGGCCAGGGATGGTGGCCCCACGTCGACGTCTCGCGGTCGAAGACAACCAGTTCGCTGGTGCCCGTGCGCATCGCGTCCGTCAGCGCCGCGGCCAGTTCACTCATCGCGGGGTTTGGCGGCGATCGCGGCCTGCAGGTCCGCGACCGTGTCGCAGCTCAGCAGTTCCTCTTCAGACAGCGAGACGCCCAGCCGCTCCTCGATCGCCACCATGCCCACGGCGAAGGCCACCGAATCCAGTCCGACGTCGTCGACCAGCCGGGCGTCGGGCGTCACGCGGGCCGCGTCGACGTTCAGCTCGTCGCGCAGGATGCTGAGCAGCTCGGGGCTGACGTGGGCGGGGGAGGCCGAGGAGGTGGGGGAAGAGGAGGTCATGGCGCAGTAGATTAGCAGCCATAGTTAGGCAAGGCTAGCCTTACTATCGCGGGTCACCACCCCTGCGGCAGCGGATGCCCCTCGGCGAAGCCCGCGGTCGACTGCACCCCGATCACCACCCGTTCGTACAGCTGCGCCAAGTTCGCGGCGCCGACATAGGTGCAGGTGCTGCGCACGCCGGAGGTGATGTGATCGAGCAGGTCCTCGACCCCGCCGCGGGCCGGATCCAGCCCCATCCGGGACGTCGAAATCCCCTCCTCGAACAGCGCCTTGCGGGCCCGGTCGAACGCCGTGTCCGCCCCGCTGCGCGCAACCACCGCACGCTTGGAGGCCATGCCGTAGCTCTCCTTGTACGGCTGGTCGTCGCGGTCGCGCATCAGGTCGCCGGGCGACTCGTAGGTGCCGGCGAACCACGACCCGATCATCACGTTGGACGCTCCGGCGGCCAGCGCCAGCGCCACGTCCCGCGGATGCCGGACACCGCCGTCGGCCCATACATGCCCACCCAGTTCCCTTGCCGCCGAAGCGCATTCGACAACAGCGGAGAACTGGGGGCGGCCGACACCGGTCATCATCCGGGTGGTGCACATCGCCCCCGGCCCGACGCCGACCTTCACGATGGTCGCCCCGGCGTCCAGCAGGTCACGGGTGCCGTCGGCCGAGACGACGTTGCCGGCCACCAGCGGCACCCCCAGCTGCAGCGCCGCGACCGTCCGGATCGCCTCGATGGTCTTGACCTGGTGCCCGTGCGCCGTGTCGATCACCAGCACGTCGATGCCGGCCTCGACCAGCGACCGCGCCTTGGCTCCGACGTCGCCGTTGATGCCGACGGCCGCGCCCACCCGCAGCCGCCCGCGCGCGTCGACCGCCGGGGTGTACAGCCCCGCGCGGATGGCGCCGGTGCGGGTCAGCACGCCGGCCAGCGTGCCGTCGGCGTTCGTCACCACCGCGACACCGAGGGGTGACTGCTCGAGCAGGTCGAAGACCTTGCGCGGCTCGGTCCCCACCGGGGCGCTGACGAAATCGGTCAAGGCGACGTCGCGCACCCGGGCGAAGCGGTCCACGCCCAGGCACGATGACTCGCTGACCAGGCCTAGTGGACGGCCCTCGAAGGTCACCACCGCGACCCCGTGCGCGCGCTTGTGGATCAGCGCCGTGGCGTCGGACACCGAATCGTCGGGCCCGAGCACCACCGGGGTGTCGAGCACCAGGTCGCGGCTCTTGACGAACTCCACCGTCTGCTGCACCGCGGTGATGGGGAGGTCCTGCGGCAAGATGACGAGGCCCCCGCGGCGTGCCACCGTCTCGGCCATCCGCCGCCCCGCCACCGCGGTCATGTTGGCGACGACGACGGGGATCGTGGTGCCCGAACCGTCCTCGGTGGACAGGTCGACGTCGAAGCGGGACGCGACCTCCGAACGGTTCGGCATCACGAACACGTCGTTGTAGGTCAGGTCGTATGCGGGTCGGTGCCCGTCGAGAAACCTCATCGCAGTCGCCCCACCAAACTCACGCCCCCTTCACGCCAGTGCTGTCCCCGCTACGCGGGCACTTCGGTGCGATCCCCGCTCCACAGCGTGTGGAAACGCTTGGCCGGGTCATCGTCGATGCGGCCGTAGGTGTGCGCGCCGAAGAAGTCGCGCAGGCCCTGGGTGAGTGCGGCCGGCAGCCGCTCGGTGCGCAGCGCGTCGTAGTAGGACAACGCCGACGAGAACCCGGGGATCGGGATGCCGAGTTCGGTGGCCTTCACCACGACGCGGCGCCAGCTGTCGATCGATTCCTCGATGGCGCTGCGGAAGTACGGCGCGACGATGAGCGTCGGCAGGTCGGGGTTTTCGTCGAACGCCTCTTTGATCCGGTTGAGGAACTTCGCCCGGATGATGCAGCCGCCGCGCCAGATGGTCGCCATGTCGCCGGGGGTGATGTCCCAGTCGTACTCGGCGCTGCCGGCCTGGATCTGGTTGAAGCCCTGGGCGTAGGCGATGATCTTCGACGCGTACAGCGCCTTACTCACGTCGTCGATGAATTGCGCTGCGTCGCTTGGCTTCTCGCCCAGGTGGCCGGACGCCAGCCCGGTGGTCGCCTTGCGCTGCGCCACCGAGCCCGACAGCGCGCGGGCGAAGACCGCCTCGGCGATGCCGGTCACCGGCACGCCGAGATCCAGGGCGGACTTCACGGTCCAGCGCCCGGTGCCCTTCTGTTCGGCCTCGTCGAGGATGAGGTCGACCAGCGGCTTGCCGGTCTTGGCGTCGGTCTGGCGCAGCACCTCGGCGGTGATCTCAATGAGAAAACTGTCCAGGTCGCCCTTGTTCCACTCGGCGAACACGTCGGCGATCTCGGGGGCGGTCTTGCCGAGCCCGTCGCGCAACAGCTGGTAGGCCTCGCCGATCAGCTGCATGTCGGAGTACTCGATGCCGTTGTGCACCATCTTGACGAAGTGCCCGGCGCCGTCGGGGCCGATGTGGGTGCAGCACGGCACGCCGTCGACGTGTGCGGAGATCTCCTCGAGCAGCGGGCCCAGCGACTCGTACGACTCGGCCGGGCCGCCGGGCATGATTGACGGGCCGTTGAGCGCGCCCTCTTCGCCGCCGGAGATGCCGGCGCCGACGAAGTGCAGCCCGCGCTCCCGGATGGCCTTCTCCCGGCGGATGGTGTCGGTGTAGAGGGCGTTGCCGCCGTCGATGATGATGTCGCCTTCTTCCATGGCGTCGGCGAGCTCGTTGATGACGGCGTCGGTGGGCTCACCGGCCTTGACCATGATCAGCACCCGGCGCGGCTTTTCCAGCGCGTCCAGGAACTCGGCGATGGTCTCCGATCGCACGAACTTGCCCTCGTCGCCGTGCTCTTTGAGCAGCGCGTCCGTCTTGGCGATCGACCGGTTGTGCAGGGCCACCGTGTAGCCGTGCCGGGCGAAGTTGCGGGCGATGTTCGAACCCATCACGGCCAGGCCCGTGACGCCGATCTGCGCGGTGCCGGTCTTGGATCCGGAGGGGGCATCCGACGAACTCATGTTGTCGCCTCTCAAGTTGGAGAACTTTCACCAAAAGCTTTCGGTGACACTGTGGCACAGCGAACAGTCAGGCGCCCGGGGTGATCGGTTCTCGGCGGTGTCAGAGGTTGAACAGGCGTTGCAGCTCGGTGAGCCATGGGACGGCCAGCGCGACCGTGGGCACGACGAACACGGCGGCCGCGGCCAGGTATGCGGCCGCCGACAGCAGGGGACTGTTGCCGCGTCCGCCCAGGCGGCGCACTCGCAGCACCGTGCTGGGACCGCTGGCCGCCAATGCACCCGACGGGGCCCGGCCGGACGCGCAGGCGACCAGCGCCCGGGCCAGGGGAGCGCGACCCGCGGCGCGCACCGCCGCGTCGTCGGCGAGCAGCTCGACCAGCAGCTGGACGGCGCCGAGCGCGTTGGCGCTGCGGACCAGCCGCGGGAAGGCCGCGTGCACGGCGGTGAAGGCCTCCAGCACCAGGTCGTGCCGCGCCCGAAGGTGGGCGCGCTCGTGGGTGAGGATCGCCTCCACTTCGGCGTCGGCGAGGGTGCTCAGCGTCCCCTCGCTGACCACCACGCGGCTGCGCACGCCGGGCAGGCAGTAGGCCAGCGGTTGTGGGACGTCCAACACACGAAGATCGCGGGTGCGGGCGCAGGGCTGCGACAGCGCGGCACCGTGGCCGACCCCGACCAGGTCGACCACCATGCGGTGGTGGGCCCGTCGCTTCCGGTTGGCGATGGCCACCCGGACCACGGCGACCATCAGCCGGGCGCCGACCAGCACGGTCAGGGCGAACACGCTGACGTACGCGATCCACAGCGGCCAGCCGAGGCGGTCGGCGGCGCCGACGATGCTGGTCGTGGGTCGCCCGTCGCGGCCGGGCATCAACAGCCGGGTGGCGATCGCGATGCCGGCGCTGAACGCCGACAGCACCGCGGCCAGTGCGACCGCCTGCCAGAGCACCATGGCGGCGCGGGGAGCGCGCAGCGGCCAGCGCGCGCGTGCCAACATCGCCGGCACCGGACCGGTCAGTAGCACCGCGAGAATGGTGAAAGCCAGCGCGGACACACTGTCAGTGTCCCTCAGGCCTCCGGTGCAGCGCCAGCAGATGGTGAGTTATTGCGTTGATTGGCTTCCAGTTCGGCGAGCGCGCGCCGCAGCGCCTCCGCCTCGTCGGCGCCGACCCGTTCGACGAAGTGCACCAGCGCGGCCTGCCGGCCCCCGGGATCCTCGGCTTGGGCCAGCGCGTCCACCATGAGTCCGGCGACCAGCTCGTCGCGACCATGAACAGGCGCGTACCGGTGCGCCCGGTCGTCCCGGATCTGCGAGACCAGGTTTTTCTTGGCCAGCCGTTGCAGCACGGTCATGATCGTGGTGTAGGCGAGATCGCGCTGCGCCGACAACGCCTCGTGGACCTGGCGAACGGTCTGAGGCTCGGGCGTGGACCACAGGTGGTCCATGACGGCCCGTTCCAGATCCCCCAGCCGAGTCAGTTTGGCCATAGTTCGTTCATCTCCTGAGCGTCGAAACCAGCGTACTCCGGCTTACTACCGACGGTCGTACGGAAGGCTGACAAATCACGGTGTCGGCCGACGCGCGCGCCCCCGGGGCGAACAAGAAGAACAATACCCCTTGCGAAGTTAGGGCAGCCTTGCCTATGCTGATCGAGTCGAGCGATAACGGACCGTGTGAGTGTCCTGAGGGCTGCAGCGACCCCCGGTCTACTCGATCGGCGAGCCCCGTGCCAACAGGTACGGGGCTCAGCCGTTTTCGGGGCCAAAGTCCCACGGCGAAAACGCTTGCGGGCCATGGTGTAGACACATGGACGTGCCAGAGCCGCAGAATGCCATTATCCCGCCGGACTTCTCCGCACCCTTCGACCGCGAGATCGGGCTGCAGTTCACCGAACTCAGCCCCGACGGTGCGCGGGCCCAACTCGAGGTCACCCCCAAGCTGTTGCAGCCGATGGGTTTGGTGCACGGCGGCGTTTACTGCTCGATGATCGAAAGCATGGCGAGCGTGGCCGCCTACACCTGGCTGGCCACCCGCGGCGGCGGAAACGTGGTGGGCGTCAACAACAACACCGATTTCTTGCGCTCGATCGGCTCGGGCATGGTCTACGGCACCGTCGAGCCGATCCACCGCGGCCGCAGCCAGCAATTGTGGTTGGTCACCATCACCGACGACGACGACCGCGTCGTCGCTCGCGGTCAGGTGCGGCTGCAGAACCTCGAGGCCCGCTGAGCGGTTGGCCCGTCACACCGCCGTCATTGAATTGCGCTGTCGGGCAAGCTAGCTGGCGCGTCTGGCCGCCGGCCGGTTGGCCTCGGCGGCGACCACCGCCAACTGTTCCAGCCGCGTACGGGCGAACGCCTGCTGCTCGGTGATGGTGAGCTGGCCACGACGGGTGCTAAGGAACGTCACCGTCCAGGACAGCAGGGTGCTGATCTTGGTCTTGAACCCGACCAGGTACACCAGGTGCAGCACCAGCCAGGCGAACCAGGCGAACAGCCCGCTGAACTCGACCGGGCCGATCTTGGCGACCGCGGAGAACCGCGACACCGTGGCCATGGAGCCCTTGTCGAAGTACTGGAAGGGCTCCCGGTCGGCCGGGTTGGCGCCGCCGAGCTCGGCCTTGATGGTGCTGGCGACGTACTTGGCGCCCTGGATGGCGCCCTGCGCCACGCCGGGCACGCCTTCGACGGCGGCCAGGTCGCCGATGACGAACACGTTCGGGTGGCCGGGGACCGACAGGTCGGGCAGGACCTTGACGCGGCCTGCGCGGTCGAGTTCGACCGACGACTGGTCGGCGAGGTCGCGACCCAGCGGGCTGGCGGACACGCCGGCGGACCAGACCTTGCACGCCGACTCGATGCGCCGGACGGTGCCGTCGGAGTCCTTGACCGTGATGCCGTTGCGGTCGACGTCGGTCACCATCGCACCCAGCTGGATCTCCACGCCCATCTTTTCCAGCCGGGCCGCCGCCCGCTGACCCAGCTTGTCGCCGAAGGGCGGCAGCACGGCGGGAGCGGCGTCGAGCAGGATCACCCGGGCCTTGGTCGAGTCGATGTGCCGGAAGGAGCCCCGCAACGTGTCCTTCGCCAATTCCGCTATCTGCCCGGCCATTTCGACGCCGGTGGGGCCGGCCCCGATGACGGTGAACGTCAGCAGCTTGGCCCGCCGCTCCGGATCGCGAGAGCGCTCGGCCTGCTCGAACGCGCTCAGGATCCGGCCGCGCACCTCGAGCGCGTCGTCGATCGACTTCATGCCCGGCGCGAACTCCGCGAAATGGTCGTTGCCGAAATAGGACTGGCCCGCGCCGGCGGCGATGATCAAGCTGTCGTAGGGGGTGTCGTAGGTGTGCCCGAGCAGGTCGGACACCACGAACTTGCCCTCCAGGTCGATGTGGGTGACGTCACCGAGCAGCACCTGGACGTTGCGCTGTCTGCGCAGGACGACCCGGGTGGGGGGTGCGATATCGCCTTCGGACACAATGCCCGTCGCCACCTGGTACAGCAGCGGCTGGAAAAGGTGGTGCGTGGTCCGGGCGATCAGCTTGATGTCGACGTTGGCGTGCTTGAGCTTCTTGGCCGCGTTCAGTCCGCCGAAGCCGGAGCCGATGATGACGACCTGGTGACGACGCTCCGGTCCATCTGTGGTTCCTGGCTGGGGGCTCATGTTTCCGCTGCTCCTGACGGGGGCTCCTGGACGCGCGACTGCAGTCAACGACCACGCTAGTCAGGCGGATACCCCCAAACCTAGTTGGCAACATGTGTAATCAAACACATCGTCTGTATCACTGCTGGTCGCCCAACGTGATACTCGTCATGCTCCGCCGACCGGGGCGCTGAGCTGGCGAAAGACCTACCGGCCCACCAGCGGACGCAGTGCCGCGCCGGCCGCCTCGATGACGCCGGGCGTGTAGGCGGGCAGGTTGATGATGACGCCGTCGATGCCCGCGTCGATCACCTTGGACTTGAGCTGATCGGCGACCGCGTCCGGCGTGCCGGCCACCATGCGCTGCGTCATCTCGGCGGGGATCTGGTCGAGGCTCGCGTTGTCGTCGATCAGGGCCGTGATCAGCGCGCTGGTCTCCAGGGTGGCGGGGTCGCGGCCCACCTCTTCGCAGGACCGGCGCACGGCGTCCACCTTGCGCGGCAGTTCGTCGAAGCCCGCGATCACGTTGAGGTGGTCGAAGTGCCGGGCGGCGAGCGGGATCGTCTTCTTCTCCCCGCTGCCGCCGATCATCAGCGGAATGTGTTCCCGGAAGCGGGGATTGGCGAACGCCTCGCTGGTCTGGTACCACTGGCCCGAGACGGTGGCCCGCTCGCCGGAGATCATCGGCAAGATGATCTGCAGGGCCTCGTCGAGCCGGTTGAACCTGTCGGTGAAGGTGCCGAATTCGAAGCCCAACTGGTCGTGCTCCAGCTGGAACCATCCGGTGCCGATGCCCAGGATCGCCCGTCCCTGGCTGACGACGTCCAGCGTGGTGATGATCTTCGCGAGCAGGCTCGGGTTTCGATACGTATTGCCGGTCACCAGCGTGCCCAGCTGCACCCGCTCGGTGGCGGTGGCCAGCGCCCCCAGGGCGGTGTAGGCCTCCAGCATCGGCTGGTCGGGCGAACCCAACATCGGCAGTTGGTAGAAGTGGTCCATCACGAAAACCGAGTCGAATCCGGCTGATTCGGCTTCGCGGGCCTGGGCGACGACGGTGGGAAAGAGTTGTTCAACCCCGGTGCCGTAGGAAAAGTTGGGAATCTGCAGACCGAGTCGAATAGCCACGAGAATCACCGTAGCGATCGGCCCTGCCCGAAAGAAGGGCGCGCGGCGTGTTACGCGTCAGGCGAAACGGGCCAGCGCGCCGTGGCTCACGTGCAACGTCTGGCCGGTGATGTGGCGGGCCGCCGAGGTGGTCAGGAACAGCGCCAACCGGGCGGCCTCCGCGGACACCGGCGCCGGCGTGCGTGACAGCCCGTCGTAGCCGGCCTCGGCGCTGCGTCCGCTCGCCACCACGTTGACGGTGATGCCGCGGGTGCCGAAGATGCCCGCCTGGCCCGCGGCCCAGTTCGACAGCGCGGCCTTGATGGCGGCGTCGGCGCTGCCGGCCGGTGGGTTCTCGGGCACCACACTGATGATCGAGCCGCCCGAGCGCAGGTGATCACCGACGGCCTGGACGGTCAGCACCGCCGATAGCACCGCCGCGTCAAGGGCCTTGCGCCAGGCGTTGGCGGTGTCGGCGATCGAATAGGTGCGCGGGTCGCCGGCCTCCCAGGTGGGCGCCGGCACGTGGACGATGGTGTCCAGGTGGTGCGGGAAAAGCGGACGGGCCTCTTCCAGGCTGGCCGGGTCGGCGGTATCGCAGACGATCGACTCGACCTCCAGCTCCTTGGCGGCGATCTCCAGGTCGCTCTTGCGCGCACCCACCAGGGTCACCTTGTGGCCGTCGTCGCGGAAGCCCTCGGCCACCGTGCGTCCCAGCTCCGTGTCTCCGCCGGTAACCAGCACCTCCACCGCCATGACCTCCTCGTGTGCACGCGCGTTATGGCATCGTCCCCGGATATGTTACTGGACAGTAGCTAGCCGGCGAAACTTTCGCCGGCGCGACGCGCGGATCAGTTGCGTAACTATTCGGGCGTCACTTTCCCGCGCACTTTCTTGCGGCGATTCAACCGCCGAGCGCACCGCATTATCGGCGGGCTAGGGTGCATCCATGCGTCGGATCGGGATCCTGGCCGCTGTGGTTTCGACGGTGCTGGCAGCGGGGCCGATCGGATGCGGTTCGCAGCCCGCGCAGCCCGCGCAGGCCTCCGGCAAGGTGGTGGTGTTCGCCGCGGCGTCGCTCAAGCCGGCGTTCACCCAGATCGGCCAGCAGTTCACGGCCCAGAATCCGGGCGCGGGCGTCGACTTCGAGTTCGCCGGCTCCTCTGATCTGGCGACCCAGCTGACGCAGGGCGCAACGGCCGACGTGTTCGCCTCGGCCGACACCGCCCAGATGAATGCGGTCAGCAAGGCCGGCTTGCTGGCCGGCGACCCCACAAACTTCGCGTCGAACACCCTGGTCATCGTCACCGCTCCGGGCAACCCCAAGCGAATCGGCTCCTTCGCCGATCTGGCCAGACCCGGCCTCAACGTGGTGACCTGCCAGCAGCCGGTGCCGTGCGGGGCGGCGGCCCGCCGCGTCGAAGACCGCACGGGCGTGCGCCTCAACCCGGTCAGCGAGGAACCCAGCGTGACCGACGCCCTCACCAAGGTCACCAGCGGCCAGGCCGACGCCGCGCTGGTCTATGTCACCGACGCCAAGAACGCCGGCGCCAAGGTGGCGAGCGTGGCCTTCCCGGAGGCCGCCGCCGCGGCGAACGTCTATCCCATCGGCGTGCTGAAGAACGCACCGCTCGCTGCGCAGGCGCACAAGTTCGTCGACTTGGTGACCTCGCCGACCGGGCAGCAGATCCTGGTCCAGGCCGGCTTCGCGAAACCCTGAGCCGCCCGTGCACCGGCCGACGGACCTGCCCCGCTGGGTGTACCTCCCCGCGGCGGCGGGGGCCGTCTTCGTGGTGCTGCCGTTGCTGGCCATCGCGGTCAAGGTCGACTGGCCGCACTTCTGGTCGCTGATCACCAGCTCGTCGTCGAAAACGGCGCTGTTGCTGAGCCTGAAGACCGCCGCCGCCAGCACGGCGCTGTGCGTGGTCTTCGGCGTGCCGATGGCGCTGGTGCTGGCGCGCAGCACGGCGCGGTTGGTCCGGTTGCTGCGGCCGCTGATCCTGCTGCCCCTGGTGCTGCCGCCCGTGGTCGGTGGCATCGCGCTGCTCTACGCGTTCGGCCGGCTGGGGCTGCTCGGCCGGTACCTGGAGGCCGCCGGTGTCGGGATCGCGTTCAGCACCACCGCCGTGGTGCTGGCCCAGACCTTCGTCTCGCTGCCGTTCCTGGTCATCTCCCTCGAGGGCGCCGCGCGCACCGCCGGCGCCGACTACGAGCTGGTGGCCGCGACGCTGGGGGCGCGCCCGAGCGTCGTGTGGTGGCGGGTCACCCTGCCGCTGCTGTTGCCGGGCGTGGTGTCGGGGGCGGTGCTGGCCTTCGCCCGCTCGCTGGGCGAATTCGGGGCGACACTGACCTTCGCGGGATCCCGCCAGGGGGTGACCCGCACGCTGCCGCTGGAGATCTACCTGCAGCGGGTGACCGACGCCAATGCCGCTGTGGCGCTGTCGATCCTGCTGGTGGTGGTGGCGGCCCTGGCGGTGCTGGGCCTGGGCACCCGCCGGCTGGCCGGGGCCGACACGGGGCAACCGTGAGCGAATTGCAGCTGCGCGCGATCGTCGCGGACCGCGGGGTGGACGTGGAGTTCGAGGTATCCGCGGGCGAGGTGCTCGCCGTGCTCGGCCCCAACGGCGCCGGCAAATCGACGGTGCTACACGTCATCGCGGGGCTACTTCGGCCCGACCACGCGGTGGTGCGGCTGGGGGACCGGGTCCTGACCGACACCGCGGCCGGCGTCAGCGTGCCGACACACGACCGCCGGGTCGGGCTGCTGCTGCAGGATGCGCTGCTGTTCCCGCACATGAGTGTTGCCGCCAACGTCGGTTTCGGACCGCACAGCCGTCGGGCGCGGTGGCGGGCGGGTCGCACCGCAAGATCCGACACGGCGCTGGGGTGGCTGCGCGAGGTGGACGCGGAGGGCCTGGCCGACCGGAAGCCGCGCCAGCTGTCCGGCGGGCAAGCGCAGCGGGTCGCGATCGCCCGGGCGCTGGCCGCCCAACCCGACGTGTTGCTGCTCGACGAACCGCTGGCCGGGCTCGACGTCGCCGCGGCGGCCGCGATCCGGGCCATGCTGCGCAGGGTGATCACCCGCACCGGCTGTGCGGCGGTCCTGGTCACCCACGACCTGCTGGACGTGTTCACCCTGGCCGATCGCGTCCTGGTGCTGGAGTCGGGCACAATCGCCGAAATCGGGCCGGTGCCAGACGTTCTCACCGCACCACGCAGTCATTTCGCGGCCCGGATCGCGGGCATCAACCTGGTGAACGGAACCGTCGGCCGGGACGGCTCGCTGCGCGCGGACTCCGGTGTCCGCTGGTATGCGGCCCCTGCACAGGGCGGCGAAGCCTTTTCGCCCGAGCAGCATGCGATCGCGGTGTTTTCGCCGACGGCGGTGGCCGTCTACCGCGATCGGCCGCACGGCAGCCCCCGCAACACCGTCGAGGTCACCGTCGCGGAGCTGGATGTCCGCGGCCCCGCGGTCTTGGTGCGCGGCACTCAGCAACCCGACGGCGCCCCGGGCCTGGCCGCGGAGATCACCGTCGACGCCGCTTCGGAGCTGCAGTTGGCGCCCGGCGACCGGGTGTGGTTCTCCGTCAAGGCGCACGAAGTGGCGCTGCATCCCGCCGCCCGGTGACGGCGCCGCGCGGGGCCGCGCCGCCCGACGAAGGTTGCACATTGGCAACATCGGTAAATCCGCGCAGCATTCGTCGCAATGCATCCTTGCGTCACAGCGGTAACACGGTAGGTTCGTCGCCATGGAGCAGGTGGATCCGACCTCGACCCGTCGCAAAGGATTGTGGACGACCCTGGCAATCACCACGGTGACCGGCGCCAGCGCCGTCGCCATCGCGTTGCCGGCAACCTCGAACGCCGATCCCGAGGTGCCGACCCCGGTCCCGCCAACCACGGCCACGGCCCCACCCGGCGCCCCGGCGCCCACGGTGCCGCCGGCCGCCCAGGCGCCGAACGGGCAACCGGCACCCGGCGATCCCAACGCCGCCCCGCCGCCGCCGCTCAACCCCAACGGCGCACCGCCGCCGCCCGTCGACCCGAACGCCCCGCCGCCACCGCCGGCCGATCCGAACGCCGGGCGGATCACCAACGCGGTCGGGGGATTCAGCTACGTCCTGCCCGGCGGCTGGGTGGAGTCGGACGCGTCGCACCTCGACTACGGCTCGGCGCTGCTGAGCAAGGTCACCGGCCCGCCGCCGGCGCCCGACCAGCCACCGGCCGTCGCCAATGACACCCGCATCGTGATGGGCCGCCTGGACCAAAAGCTCTACGCGAGCGCGGAAGCCAACAATGCCAAGGCCGCCGTGCGGCTGGGCTCGGACATGGGCGAGTTCTTCATGCCCTATCCCGGCACCCGGATCAACCAGGACGCCACGCCGCTCACCGGGAGCAACGGCAGCACCGGCAGCGCGTCGTATTACGAAGTGAAGTTCAGCGACGCGTCCAAGCCCAACGGCCAGATCTGGACCGGGGTCATCGGCGCGGCCAACGGCGGGACCGCCCAACGCTGGTTCGTGGTGTGGCTCGGAACCTCGAACGACCCGGTGGACCGGGGCGCGGCCAAGGCGCTCACCGAGTCGATCCAGGCGTGGACACCGCCGGCGGCACCGGCGCCGGCGCCGGGAACCCCCGCGGCGCCGGGCGCCCCGGCTGCGCCCGCACCGGCACCCGGGGCAGTGCCACCGGCCGCCCCGGCGGCGCCGGCCGCCCCTGGTGCCCCAGCGCCGGCTCCCGCGGCCCCCGCGGCGCCCGGAGCACCGGCGCAGGCTCCGGGTGGGGCGCCCGCCTCCGAGGTGAGCCCGCCCCCCACGCCGACACCGCAGCAGACCCTGTCGGCCTGACAGCTCCGCCGACCGGTTCGGCCGCGACGGAAACCGACTGGTCAACCGTCTCCGATTCGGCACTCATTTCGTGACCCAAACTGGGTATACCGGAATGACGCCCAGCAAATAGCTGGGCTTTGCCAGCGATTGCAAGGAGACTTTCATGACTGTCATGGCAGCAACCGAATTTCTTGCCCGCTCCACCACTTTGACCAGCGTCGGCTGGATCGGCTACATCATCATCGGCGGTCTCGCCGGAGCGCTCGCCAGCAGGATCATCCGGGGCAGCGGGGCCGGCATCCTGATGGACATCGTCATCGGCATCGTCGGCGCCCTGATTGGTGGGTTCATCCTGAGCTTCTTCGTCAACACCGCGGGCGGCGGGATCATCTTCACCTTCTTCACCGCGCTGCTCGGCGCCGTGCTCCTGCTCTGGGTCGTCGGCTTGGTGCGACACAGGACGTAGGGCTTAACCCGTTGCGGCCGTGGTGGTTAGCGGCATGATGGATTGATGCCTCCACCGGTGACCACCACGGCAATGCGCGCCTGGCGCGTACGTCGACCCGGGCCGATGAACACCGGCCCGCTGGAGCAAGTCACCACCGAGATACCGCGCCCCGGACCGTCCGAACTGCTGGTGGCCGTGCGCGCCTGCGGCGTCTGCCGCACCGACCTGCATGTCACCGAGGGCGACCTGCCGGTGCACCGCGACCGCGTCACTCCCGGCCATGAGGTGGTCGGTGAAGTCATCGAGATGGGCGCCGAGGCCGCCGGCGAATTCCGGGTGGGGGATCGGGTCGGCATCGCCTGGCTGCGCCACACCTGCGGCGTCTGCAAATACTGTCGTCGCGGCGACGAGAACCTGTGCCCCCACTCCCGCTACACCGGTTGGGACGCCGACGGCGGCTACGCCGAATTCGCCACCGTCCCGGCGGCATTCGCGCACCCACTGCCGAGCGGCTACAGCGACAGCGAGCTGGCGCCGCTGCTGTGCGCGGGCATCATCGGCTACCGCTCGTTGTTGCGCGCCGAGCTGCCACCCGGCGGCCGCCTGGGCCTCTACGGCTTCGGCGGCAGCGCGCACATCACCGCGCAGGTGGCGTTGGCGCAAGGCGCCGAGGTGCACGTGATGACCCGCGGAGCCCCGGCGCAGGAACTGGCGTTGCAGCTCGGCGCCGCGTCGGCTCAGGGCGCGGCCGATCCGCCGCCGGTGCCGCTGGACGCCGCGATCCTGTTTGCCCCGGTGGGGGATCTGGTGCTGCCCGCGCTCGAGGCGCTGGACCGCGGCGGCACCCTGGCCATCGCCGGGATCCACCTGTCCGATATTCCGACCCTGAACTACCAGCGCCACCTGTTCCAGGAACGCCAGGTCCGATCGGTCACGTCCAACACCCGGGCCGACGCGCGGGCCTTCCTCGACTTCGCGAGCAAACACCACATCGAGGTGACGACGCCGGAATATCCGCTGGGACAGGCCGATCGGGCGCTGGCGGATCTGAGCGCCGGGCGCATCGCCGGTGCGGCGGTGCTGCTGGTGTGAACCCGGTCAGGCGGACAGGTGCCACACCAGTGCGGCCGCCAGCGCGCCAAGGCCGTTCAATGACCAGTGCAACGCGATCGGCGCGATCAGGCTGCCGCTGCGCCGGCGCAGCCAGCTGAAGACGAACCCGGCCGCCCCGGTGGCCAGCACCGCGCCGGTCACCCCCGCGGCCATGCCCACGATCCCGCCGCCGAACAGCCGGGTGAAGCCGACGTTGCTGCTGGTCAGCCCGAACGACGTCGCGACGTGCCACAGCCCGAACAACAGCGAGCCGGCCAGCGCGACGCCGCGAAAGCCCCAGGCCCGGTTGAGCGTTCCGTGCAGCACGCCGCGGAAGGCCAGTTCCTCGGGAATCACGGTCTGCAGCGGGATGATGACCATCGAGGCGATCAGCGCCCCGGAGATGGTGGCGTAGCGGTTGTTCATGAACATCGGCCGGGTGGCCGGCAGCAGGACGCCCACCGCGATCACCGCGGCCACGACAACCACGGCGGCCACCGCGTAACCGAGGCCGGGTTTCCAGTGCTCGCGGCCCAGACCCAGGTCCGCCCAGCCCAGGCCGCGCCACCGCATCAGGACCACCAGGCCGACGGCCGCGGCGGGCACGGTCGCGATGCTCGCCCACGGCGTGGTGAAGTGCGCGATCAGGTTGGTCAGCACCAGCACCGCGACGACGACGGCGATGTCGAGGTGGATCCGGAATCGGTGCGGCGCCGCCAGCGGGGACACCAGGGGCTCGATGCGGGCGGTCCCGGTGGCGTCAAGCATCCGACCAGCTTACCGGCGCCGGTCCCGCCTCGACGTTCGACGAGGTGGCCGTCACGATCCCGGTGGCGCCGAAACGCGGTGTCAGCCCTGGTCGCTCGGCGACCAGGTCCAGCCGGAGATCTTCGGGTCGTCCTCGCCGTGTTCGCGGGTGTACATCCGCGCGGCCAGGCGGGCGTCGACCATGCGCTGGCGCAGCATGGCGGCGCGACTGGCCAGCCCGTCCACCCGGTCGATCACGTCGATGACCAGGTGGAAGCGGTCCAGGTCGTTGAGCATCACCATGTCGAAGGGCGTGGTCGTGGTGCCGCGCTCCTTGAAGCCGCGCACGTGCAGGTGGGCGTGGTTGGTACGGCTATAGGTGAGCCGGTGGATCAGCCAGGGATAGCCGTGGTAGGCGAAGATCACCGGCTTGTCCCGGGTGAACAGCGCGTCGAACTCGCGGTCCGGCAGGCCGTGCGGGTGCTCGGAGTCCGGCTGCAGCCGCATCAGGTCGACGATGTTGATCACCCGCACCCCCAGGTCCGGCAGCTCGCGGCGCAGGATGTCGGCGGCGGCCAGCGTCTCGAGCGTGGGGATGTCGCCGGCGCAGGCCAGCACCACGTCGGGTTCGTCGGTGGCGGTGCTCGCCCAGTCCCAGATGCCCAGGCCGCGGGTGCAGTGCGCGATGGCGTCGTCCATGCCGAGGTAGGCCAGCGCGGGCTGCTTGCCGGCCACGATGACGTTGATGTAGTCGCGGCTGCGCAGGCAGTGGTCGGCCACCGAGAGCAGGGTGTTGCCGTCCGGCGGCAGGTAGACGCGGGTCAGCTCGGGACGTTTGTTGGCGACGAGGTCGATGAACCCCGGGTCCTGGTGGGACGCGCCGTTGTGGTCCTGGCGCCAGACGTGCGAGCTCAGCAGGTAGTTGAGCGACGCGATGGGGCGGCGCCACGGCAGTTCCCGGCTGGTGGCAAGCCATTTTGCGTGCTGGTTGAGCATCGAGTCGACGATGTGCACGAACGCCTCGTAGCAGTTGAACAGCCCGTGCCGGCCGGTCAGCAGGTAGCCCTCCAGCCAGCCCTGGCACAGGTGCTCGGAGAGCACCTCCATCACCCGGCCGTCGGGGGCGAGGTGTTCGTCGTCGGGCTCGACCTCCGAGAGCCACACCTTGTCGGTCGAGCCGTAGACGGCGTCGAGCCGATTCGACGCCGTCTCGTCGGGCCCCATCAGCCGGAACCGATCCCGGTTGCGGGCGATCACGTCGCGCAGGAACGTGCCCAGCACCCGGGTGGCCTCGTGCGTGGCGGCCGCCGGCCGCTCGACGGCCACGGCGTAGTCGCGGAAGTCCGGCAGGTCCAGGTCGTGCAGCAGCAGGCCGCCGTTGGCGTGCGGGTTGGCGCTCATCCGCCGATCGCCGGTGGGCGCCAGGGCCCGCAATTCCTCACGTAGCCTGCCGTTTTCGTCGAACAGCTGCTCGGGGGCGTAGCTGCGCAGCCACTCCTCGAGCTGGGCGCGGTGTTCGGAATTGTCGTGCGTCTCGGACAACGGCACCTGATGCGAGCGCCAGGTGCCCTCGACCTTCTTGCCGTCCACCACCTTGGGTCCGGTCCAGCCCTTGGGCGTGCGCAGCACGATCATCGGCCACACCGGCCGCTCGACCTCGCCGCCGCCGCGGGCCGCGCTCTGGATGGCCGCGATGTCGTCGAACGCGTCGTCGAGCGCCGCGACCAGTTGCTGGTGCACGTCGGCCGGGTCGTCCCCGGCAACCGTGATCGGCCGGTAGCCGTAGCCGCGCAGCAGCGCTTCCAGCTCGTCGTGCGGGATGCGGGCCAGCACCGTCGGGTTGGCGATCTTGTAGCCGTTGAGGGCCAGGATGGGCAGCACCGCGCCGTCGGTCACCGGGTTCAGGAATTTGTTGGAGTGCCAGCTGGCGGCCAGCGGCCCGGTTTCGGCCTCGCCGTCGCCGACCACGCAGGCCACCACCAGATACGGATTGTCCAGCGCGGCGCCGTAGGCGTGCACGAGCGCGTAGCCCAGCTCACCGCCC
Source organism: Mycobacterium sp. 1245801.1 (assembly GCF_001673055.1). Classification (NCBI taxonomy): domain Bacteria; kingdom Bacillati; phylum Actinomycetota; class Actinomycetes; order Mycobacteriales; family Mycobacteriaceae; genus Mycobacterium; species Mycobacterium sp. 1245801.1. The sequence goes on along the minus strand of NZ_LZKY01000158.1, from coordinate 39,839 downwards.
TCGTGGATGGAGCCCGGCGTCTGCGCGGCGACGTGGCTGGGGATGCCGCCGGGGAAGGAGAACTGCCGGAACAGCTTGCGCAGCCCCTCGGTGTCCTCCTCGATGCCGGTGTACACCTCGCTGTAGGTGCCCTCCAGGTAGGCGTTGGCGACCAGCCCGGGGCCGCCGTGGCCCGGGCCGGTCACGTAGATCACGTCGGCGTCGCGGTTGCGGATGATCCGGTTCAAGTGCGCGTAGACGAGGTTGAGCCCGGGCGTGGTGCCCCAGTGCCCCAGCAGGCGCGGTTTGACGTGTTCGGTGGACAGCGGCTCGGTGAGCAGCGGGTTGTCGAGGAGGTAGATCTGCCCCACCGAGAGATAGTTGGCGGCGCGCCAGTATTTGTCGATGAGAGCGAGTTCGTCGTCGGAGAGCGGAGATTGCGCGGGCACGGAGGTTCGGGTTTCTAGGCTCACTGGGCCGATTGTGCGCGCCTTCGGCGCACAATGCTCGTGCGCGGCTAGCCTTCGCCGCGGGCGCGGGCCTCGTACGCCTGCCGCTTGGCCACGTCGACGTCGTCGGTGAAGACGTGATCGCCGCCGAGCATCCGGTTGAGCCCCTCGGCGATTCGACGCGGCCAGAACTTCTGGGAGACCACCATCGCGCCGGCCGCCTTGGTGATCCGCACCCGCGGCTTGGGGTGGGCGACCAGGTTGACGATCGCGTCGGCGATCTCGGCGGGCTCGGCGTTGCGGAAGCCCTTCATGCCGGGGGTGCCGGCGACCAGCTCGGTGTTGACGAACGTCGGTAACACCAGGGAGAACTTCACCCCGGCCTTGCGGTACTCCAGCCGGGCCGAGTCGGTGAACGCGACCACCGCGTGCTTGCTGGCGCAGTAGGTGGCCAGGCCGACGATGTAGAGCTCACCGGCCAGCGAGGCGACGTTGATGACGTGCCCCGTGCCGCGGGGGACCATGCGCTGGGCGGCCAGCTTGCTGCCCAGCATCACGCCATAGACGTTGATGTCCAGAATCCGGCGGGTGACCGCGTCCGGCTCGTCGATGACTCGGCCGACGGGCATGATGCCGGCGTTGTTGATCAGCACGTCGATCGGGCCGAGCTGCCGCTCGACCTCGTCCAGGAAGTCGGCGAACGAGTGGGGGTCGGTGACGTCGAGTTTTCCGTAGACGTCGAGGCCCAGGTCGGCGCCCGACTCCTTCACCCGCACCTCGTCGACGTCGCCGATGGCGACCTTGGCGCCCAGCTTGTGCAGCGCGGTCGCGGTGGCCAGTCCGATTCCCCGGGCGCCGCCGGTGATCACGATGACCTTGCCTTTCACCCGGCCCCTGCCCTTCACGCCGACGGAAGCCGTGTCTGCCATTCCCGGTCCCCTCCAGATTCTTGACGGGTGTCAACTTCGCCAGTGGGCTAAGCACACCACTCGAAGTCGCCCCGCGCAACAATCCCCAGATGACCGGTAGCCCGCCGGTTCAGCGCAGGGCAATCCAAACCAGGCTGGCCCCGCCGGCCAGGGCGCAGTAGATCGCGAACGGCGTGAGCGTCCGGGTCTGGAAGTAGCGCGTCAGGAAGCGCACGGCGAGGTAGGCGCAGACGAAGGAGGCGACGCTGCCGGCCAACACCTGACCCCCGATCCCGGCGCCGAGCGGCCCGAAGAGTTCCGGGATCTTGTACACCCCCGCGGCCAGGATGATCGGGGTCGCGAGCAGAAAGGAAAACCGCGCCGCGTCCTCGTGCGACAGGCCCCGCCACAGCCCGGCGACGATGGTGATTCCCGAGCGGCTGATGCCGGGGAACAGCGCCAGGATCTGCGCCGCACCGATCACCACGCCGCGGGGCAGCGGCAGTTGGGCGAGCCGGCGGTCCGACGCCTCGTCGCCGTGTTCGAGTTCCTGGCCGGTCGCCGCCGGCCCATCCGGTTCGGGCGCGACCCGCCGGCGCAACACTTCTCCCGCGTAGAGCGCGATCCCGTTGAGCAGCAGGAAGGCCGCCGCGGGGACCGGCTTGCCCAGTGTGGTGCGGAACAGCTGTTCTAGCGCCAGCCCCGCCAGGCCCACCGGGATGGTGCCGCCCACGATCAGCCAGGCCAGCCGCTCGTCGGGCGTCCGGATCCGGCGATGACGCAGCGAGGTGAAGAACCCGGTCAGGATACGCACCCAGTCACGCCAGAAGAACAGCAGCAGCGCCGCGGCGGTGGCCACATGCAGGCCCACGATGAACGCCAGGTAGGGCGATTTGGGGGCCGAGACGCTGAGGTCCTGGGCCCATCGCCCGCCGGCCAGCGCGGGCACCAGCACCGCGTGCCCCAGGCTGGACACCGGGAACAGCTCGGTGACGCCTTGGAAGGCGCCGACCACCACGGCCTCGAGGTAGCTCAGGTGCGCGGTCATACGGGATGCCTCCATGAGACGACGGGTGGGCCTGGCGAATCGGCCTGTGACGATAGCCGACGCCGCACCGGCGCGGGTCTTCGACCGACCACCGACCACCATCACCGGTGCGCCGAATCAGCTTGCCCACCCGGCACTTTGGCCGCTCCGGCGATCGATCCGCATGGGGAATGCCCGACGGGCACCCGCCTGACCAGGCAGGTACGGTGTCCAGATGGCCGACGGGCTGCTCGATGCCGTGCGTGTGCTCGACTTGTCGAGCGGCGTCGCCGACGCGGTCACCCGCCTGTTCGCCGACCTGGGTGCCGACGTCCTCAAGGTGGAACCGCCGGGCGGATGCCTGGGACGCGATGCGCTGCCCACGCTGCGCGGCGCCAGCATTCCGTTCGCCGTGCACAACGCCAACAAGCGCAGCACGGTGCTCGACCCGTTCGATGACGAGGACTGCGCCCGCTTCCTGGAGCTGGCCGCCGAGGCCGACATCCTGGTGGACACCGGCGCCGACGAGCGCGGGGCCATGTTCGGGACCTCCGGTGAGGAGCTGGCGGCCCGCTACCCACACCTGGTGGTGCTCTCGATCACCGACTTCGGTGCGACGGGGTCGCGGTCGTCCTGGCGCGCCACCGATCCGGTGCTGTACGCGATGTGCGGCGCGCTGTCGCGGTCGGGCCCCACCACCGGCACGCCCGTGTTGCCGCCGGACGGCATCGCTTCGGCGACCGCCGCCGTCCAGGCGGCGTGGGCCGCGCTCGCGGCGTATTACAACCGATTACGCTGCGGCACGGGCGATTACATCGACTTCTCCTGGTTCGACGCCGTCGTGATGGCGCTCGATCCCGCGTTCGGCGCGCACGGGCAGGCCGCCGCCGGCGTCCGCCGCAGCGGGCGGTGGCGGGGCCGGCCGAAGAACCAGGACGCCTACCCGATCTATCCGTGCCGGGACGGCTACGTCCGGCTGTGTGTGATGGCGCCGCGGCAGTGGCGCGGCCTGCGGCGCTGGCTGGGGGAGCCGGAACAGTTCCAGGACCCGAAATTCGACGCGATCGGCGAGCGGTTCACGGCCTGGCCGCAGATCAGCGAGCTGATCCGGGAGCTGTTCGCCGGGCAGACCATGCAGGATCTGGTGGCCGCCGGGCAGGCCAACGGGGTGCCGATCGCCGCGGTGCTGACACCCGCCCGGATCCTGGGGTCCGAACACTTCCAGGCGGTGGGCGCGATCACCGAGGCCGAACTGGTCCCCGGCGTGCGCACCGCCGTGCCGACCGGATATTTCGTCGTCGACGGCCGCCGCGCGGGTTTCCGGACGCCGGTCCCCGCCGCGGGAAGCGACGAACCTTATTGGCGCGCCAACCCGTCGGTGGTGCCGTCGTCCTCGGGCCGGCTCGGCGACTATCCCTTTGCCGGGCTGCGGATTCTGGATCTGGGCATCATCGTGGCCGGCGGCGAGCTGAGCCGGTTGTTCGGCGACCTGGGCGCCGACGTCATCAAAGTCGAAAGCGTCGATTACCCGGACGGACTGCGGCAGGCCCGGATCGGCGACGCGATGAGCGAGTCGTTCGCCTGGACGCACCGCAACAACCGGGGCCTGGGATTGGATCTGCGCAGCGCCGCGGGCAAGAAGATCTTCGGCCGCCTGGTGGCCGAGGCCGACGCCGTCTTCGCCAACTTCAAGCCGGGGACCCTTGGGGCACTGGGGTTTTCCTACGACGACCTGCGCGCGCTCAACCCGCGCATTGTGCTGGCCGAAAGCAGCGCGTTCGGCGACACGGGGCCGTGGAGCGCGCGGCTGGGCTACGGCCCACTGGTGCGCGCCACCACCGGGGTCACCCGGCTCTGGACGTCAGACGAGGCGACCGACAACGCCGCCGCGGGCCGGCACGGGTTCTACGACGCGACGACGGTCTTCCCCGACCACGTGGTGGGCCGGGTCACCGCGATCGCGGCGCTGGCCGCGCTGATCCACCGCGACCGGACCGGCCGGGGCGCCCACGTCCACATCTCGCAGGCCGAGGTCGTGGTCAACCAACTCGACACGCTGTACGTCACCGAGGCCGCGCTGGCCGCGGGCGTCACGCAGATCCGCGAGGACACCGGGCTGCATGCGGTCTATTCCTGCGCCGGTGACGACGAATGGTGCGTCATCTCGATCCGGTCGGACGACGAATGGCGCCGCGCCGCTTGGGTTTTCGATCACGCCGGGTGGGCCGAGGACCCGCGCTTCGCCACCGGCGAGGCGCGGCTGGCCCATCGCCGCGAGCTGGTGGAGCTGGTCTCCGGGTGGACCCGCACCCGTACCCCCTTGCGGGCCGCCGAACTGTTGCAGTCGGCCGGGGTCCCGGCGGGGCCGATGAACCGCCCGCCGGACGTGCTCGAGGACCCCCAGCTGGTGGCGCGGAACGTCTACAGCCCCATGACGCATCCCCTGATCGACAATCCGTTGCCGGCCGAGACGGGTCCGGCGCCGTATCGCCACATCCCGGCGGCCCGGCACGCCCCGGCGCCGCTGCCCGGCCAGCACACCGTCGAGATTTGCCGGGAGGTGCTCGGGATGAACCCCGCGGACATCCAGCGGCTGCTCGACGACGGCGTCCTGTCCGCCCCGGCCGACACCGTCTAGCGGTCGAGCCCGCAGCGCCACCCCGCGGGCGCCACGGCGAGGCCCGCCGGGACCAGATCCATAGCCACGCTAAATTCGTTCCCATGAGCGTCGACCCCACGACCCCGGTGTTGATCGGCTACGGCCAGGTCAACCATCGCGACGAGATCGACCCGGAAGGCCGCTCGGTCGAGCCGATGGACCTGATGGTGGCCGCGGCCGAGCAAGCCGCCGACCCCGCGGTGATCCAGGCCGTCGACTCCATTCGCATCGTCAACATCCTGTCGGCCCAATACCGCGACCCGGGCCTGTTGCTCGGCCAGCGGATCGGGGCGACGGACTTCAGCACGCTGTACAGCCCCGTCGGGGGCAACGTGCCACAGTCGCTGGTCAACCAGGCCTGCCTGGACATCCAGCGGGGTCACGCCCGGGTGGTGCTGCTGGCCGGCGCCGAAACCTGGCGCACCCGGCGCGGGTTGCGGGCCAAGGGCGCCAAGCTGGTGTGGACCGAGCAGGACCACTCGGTCCCGATGGCCGAAATCAGCGGCGACGACGTCCCGATGGCCGGTGACGCCGAGATCAGGATCTCCCTGGACCGGCCCGCCTACGTCTATCCGCTGTTCGAGGAGGCGCTGCGGATCGCGAACGGCGAGTCGATCGACGATCACCTCGAGCGCATCGGGGCGCTGTGGGCCCGGTTCAACGCCGTCGCGGTGGACAACCCGAACGCTTGGATCCGCAAGCCGTCGAGCGCCGACGAGATCCGCAGCGCCGGTCCGCAGAACCGTATGATCAGCTGGCCCTACACCAAGCTGATGAACTCCAACAACATGGTCGACCAGGGCGCGGCGCTGGTCCTGACCTCGGCCGGGGAGGCGACACGGCTCAAGATTCCGGCCGAGCGGTGGGTTTACCCGCACGCGGGCACCGACGCCCACGACACGCCGTCGGTCGCCGAACGTCACGAACTGCACCGCTCGACCGCGATCCGGATCGCCGGCGCGCGGGCGCTGAAGCTGGCCGGCGTGGGTATCGACGACATCGACTACGTCGACCTGTACTCCTGCTTCCCCTCCGCGGTTCAGGTGGCGGCGGCCGAGCTCGGGCTGAGCGTCGACGATCCCGCCCGCCCGCTGACGGTGACCGGCGGTCTGACGTTCGCGGGCGGGCCATGGAGCAACTACGTGATGCATTCGATCGCCACCATGGCGGAGTTGCTGGTGGCCAATCCGGGCCGGCGCGGCCTGATCACCGCCAACGGCGGCTACCTGACCAAACACAGCTTCGGCGTGTACAGCACCGAGCCACCGGCCGAATTCCGTTGGGAAGACACGCAACCCGCCGTCGATCGGGAGCCGACGACCGACGCGGCGGTCGGGTGGGAAGGCATCGGCACCGTGGAGGCCTGGACGACCCCGTTCGACCGCGAGGGCCGGCCCGAGAAGGCTTTTCTGGCCGTCCGTACGCCCGACGGGGCGCGTGCGCTGGCCGTGGTCACCGATCCCGCCGCGGCGCAGGAGTCGGTGCGGGAGGACATCGGTGGCGCCAAGGCCGCCGTCGCCGCGGACGGCAGCGCGACGCTGCAATAGCCCGGCCGGCAACATCACACCAGGTCGGCCGAACCGTTACCGGACCAACGGTCGCGTAGCCCACGCCTACTTGCCTATTGTTGAATGCTGAGGGTTGGGGGAGGTGAGCCCAGGTGCACATCCTGGTTACCGACGCCACCGGCGCACTCGGGCGGCTGGTCGCTGGGCAGCTGATCGCTGCCGGGCACACGGTCACCGGCATTGCTGAACTGCCCCATGCATGCCTGGACCGCAACGTCGAGTTTGTTTGCGCGTCGCTGCGCGATCGGGTCCTGCGGGACCTGACCGAGGAGGCCGACGCGGTGATCCACCTGGCCCCCATCGACCCGACCGCCCCGGGCAGCGCGGACATCGACGGCCTCGCACGGGTGACCGATGCCGCCGCCCGCGCCGGGTCCCGGCTGCTGTTCGTGTCGCAGGCCGCCGGCCGGCCCGAGCTGTACCGGCCGGCCGAGGACCTGGTCTCGTCGAGTTGGGGCCCCACCGTCGTGGTCCGGATCGCGCCACCGGTCGGTCGCCAGCTCGACTGGATGGTGTGCCGCACCGTGGCCACCCTGCTGCGCGCCAAGGTCTCGACCCAACCCATGCGGGTGCTTCATCTCGACGACCTGATGCGCTTTCTGGTGTCGGTGCTCGACACCGACCGCACCGGTGTGGTGGACCTCGCCAGCCCGGACACCGTCAACCTGGTCACCGCCTGGCGGGTGCTACGTGCCGCCGACCCGCGGTCCCGGCTGCATCGGGTGCGTAGCTGGTCGCAACTGGTCCCCGAGATGGATGTTTTTGCCGCGCAAGAAGATTGGTCGTTCCAATTCGGCTGGCACGCGCTTGACGCGGTCGCCGACACCGCGCGCGGACTCGTCGGTCGCCGAGTCGACACCGCGGGCGCGATCAATCACGGCGGGCGGCTCGCGCTCCCGGTCGAGGTGCTGGCCCACTCCCGACGGCCTTCCGAGGACGCCCGCAGTGCGGCACCGGAAGGCATCGAGGGCGAATTCGACGACCAGATCGATCCGAGGTTTCCTGTCTTCAGTGCGTCCCCCCTCAACGAGGCGCTGCCCGGACCGCTCACCCCGATCACGCTTGACGTCCAACTGAGCGGATTGCGCACGGCGAGCAGGGTATTGGGCCAGGCACTCGCGCTCGGCGGCGCGGTGGACGAGGAATGGGCCAGCCGGGCCGTCGCGGTGTTCGGCCATCGTCCCTACATCGGGGTCTCGGTCAACATGGTCGCCGCCGCTCAGCTGCCCGGCTGGGATCAGGAGGCGTTCGCCCGCGACGCCCTGGTCGGCCAGCCCCACATCGGGGATCCGCTGCCGTTCGGTGAGCCGGCCCTGGTAGGCGGCGCCCTGGGCTCGCTGGCCAAGGCCGTCGCGGCGGGTCGATCGGTGGCGCTGCTGCGCCACCTGCGGTCCGACACCCGCGCCTACGGCGCCGCCGCGGCCGCGGAACACCTCGACACCGGCCAACTGGCGCTGCTACCGGAGGCCGCACTGGAAGTTCGGCTGCGGCTGCTGCGCGATCGCATCCATCAAGGGTGGATCCTCAACGCGCTGTGGCTGATCGACGCCGGAGTCAGCGCCGCGACACCGGTGCGCGGCCAGGCGGGGCGCAGTGTGTCCGGGGTGGGCATGATCGCCGACAGCCATCTCGTCGACGCCGAGATCGCCGAGTTGGCGGCGGCGCTGCGAGCCGACCCGCCGTTGCGCGCGCTGGCCGCCGACGGCAACCTCGCCAGCATCCGCGCGCTGTCACCCAAGACGGCTGCCGCCGTCGACGACGCCGTCGCGCGAATCGGGCACCGCGGGCCGGGAGAGGCCGAGTTGGCCGCCACGACATTCGCCGACGATCCCACCATGTTGCTGATCGCCGCGGCCACCTGCGAACAGCCGCCGACGCCGCAGCAACGGCCAGCGCGCGCCGCCCGTGGTTCTCGGGAGCTGGCCTACGACACCACGATGCGGTTCACGCACGAACTCCGAATGACGTTGCGCGCCTTGGGTTCGCTGCGGGTCGAGGCGGACCTCATCGACGATGTCGAGGACATGTACTACCTGACCTGCAACGAACTGGTCACCCTGCCCGGTGATGCGCGGTTGCGGATCAAACGCCGCCGCACCGAACGCGAACGGCTGCAGGCGCAATGCCCACCCGAGGTCATCGACGGGGCGTGGACGCCGGTGCCGCGCGGCGCTGACGGCTCGGACCCCGAGCGCACCGCGGGCTAGTCGCTGGGGTGCGTCAACCCAGAAGCTCGCGCAGTGCCAGCGCGTTGCGGACCGCGTGGCCGCCCAGGTCGTTGTTGAAGTACATCCACACTTCGCGTCCCTCGCCGTCCCAGCCTGCGATTCGCTCGGCCCAGCGCCGTAGGTCGTCATCGGAGTAGGAGCCGGCATAGTTGGCTTCCGGATCCGGGCCGTGCATCCGGATGTACACCAAATCGGTCGTGGCACGCGGGATGCACTCCAGCCCGAGGCCACTCATCACCACATAGGCGGCGCGGCGGCGTTCCAGCAACTCGAACACCGCGGGGTCATTCCACGAGGGGTGGCGCAATTCGACGGCGACGCGGATCGATTCGGGCATCAGTGCCAGGAACGTATCCAGGCGCGCGTCGTCGCGCTGTTGCTCGGGGTGCAACTGCGCGAGCAGCACCCCGTGCCGATCTCCCAGCAGGCGCCAACAACGTTCGAATCGTTCGATCCACGGTTCGGGTGAGGCCAGCCGGCGATAGTGGGTCAATCCGCGATGAGCCTTGACCGACATGGTGAAACCCTCCGGCAGCTGGCGGCGCCAGCCCGTGAAGGTCGAATCCTGCGGCCACCGGTAGAAACTGGCGTTCAGCTCGACGGTGTCGAACACCTCGACGTAGCGGGCGAGGCGGCGCCCCGACGGCGTTCCCGTCGGATACAACACATTCGCCCAGTGGTTGTAGGACCACCCTGAGGTACCGATGCGTATGGTCACGGGCCGCTCAGCCGGTCACCCGCTGACGCACATCGTCGTCCAGCGACGCCCTGACCAGCGCGGCGGCCAACCTCGCATTGGCGTGCGGCGCAAGGGATCCCAGCTTCGCCGGCGCGGCGGGCAGACCCAATTGCTTGGCGGTGCCGGTGGCCCGGTCATCGAAATACGGGCGCACCCAGGTCCACACGTCTTGAACTTCGCGCAGGTAGATGTCGGCGCCGGTGTCGCCGATTCCCTTGAACTGCTTGAGCATCCGTTTGGCCGCTGCGGCATCATGCCGGCTGCGATCGGCCAGACGGCGCAGATCGCCGGAGTAGTCGTCGCGAACCCGGTCGGCCATATCCGCCAGCCGGGTCGCCGAGCTCTCGTCGTAGCGCACGTAGTGGGCACGCCCGAACGCCTCGATCATGGTGTGCCGGTCGGCCGCCTGCACGGCTTTGGGTGTGCGCAGGCCGGCTTTGAACAGCTCACGCGCGGCGGCCGTGGCGATGCCGGCGTCGATCGGCTTGCTGGCAAGCATGCACAGGACCAGCAGCTGAAACAGCGGCATCGGCTTGTCGCTCAGCTTGATACGCGCCTGCGCCGCATAGGTCGTGCCGGCAACGTCGAGAAGTCGTCGCACCCGCTTGTCCATACGCACCCGCGTACCCGCGCCCCGCGCGAGCAAACCGCACGCTACTTGGGCGGCAGGGTGCGCGCGTAGCCGACCCCACGGTTCACCCACCCCTGCAGCTGCCGCTTGGTCCGCACCCCGGCGGCCTCGACACGCAGCCAGCCGCGCACCTCTCGGCCGCCCATCACCATGGGGTGGACGTGCGTTCGCCGCAGCAGCGACTCGAACTCGGCGGAGGACGCGCGTACCAGCAGTCCGCCCTGCCCGCTCACGGCCACCGACATGTTGCCGTCGACCAGGAACGCCAGGCCGCCGAACATGCGCTTCTCCTCGACGCCGGACTCCGATCCCAACAGTTCGCGGATCCGGTTGGCCAGGTCTTCGTCGTAGGCCATGAACCCTTCAGTCCAGATCGACGCGGATGGTGAGCAGGTCGCTGCCCATCAGGCGCACCATCGCGCTGTTCATCCGCGGCAGCTCGCCCAGCCGCCGCACGGCATCGTCGTCGGGCAGCAGGTGCGCTGTCCCGCTGCGCCACCGCCCGCCAACCCGCACGCGCACAGCCGGATTCGCTTTGATGTTGCGAACATAGTCGGAGTGCTCGCCGTGTTCGGCGACCATCCAGAACCGGTTGTCCACGACGCGGCCACCCACCGCGGTCCGGCGCGGTTGCCCGCTCTTGCGCCCGGTGGTTTCCAGCATCGTCGTCGGCAGCTGCCGCCCCACCGGGTTGACGAGCAGCCGCTGAACCCGATGGACCACTTGCCGTTTCAGTGTCGCGAAGTCGCTCATGCCGTCGATTCTGCCGCAAACGAGAACAGCCGCCACATGCGCGGCGGCTGTCTCGTTATGCGGTTTTACGTGGCGTAGGCCACGAATTGGCCGCCGGGCAGGAACACGCCCCACTGGTTGAAGTCCGGGTTGAATACCACCGGGTAGTCGCCCGGTTGGCCCGGCGGAGTCCAGCGAGCCGGGTACCCGTAACCGATCGGGTCGTTGAAGTGCCCCGGCGGCGGGAATCCGCGCTGCCCCGGCGGAAGCGGGGTGCCCGGGCCGTTGCAGTTGGCGCCGGGGCCGCCGACGCAACCCGGCACCGGCGGATTCGGCCCATGCGGGTCGGCCTGCGCCGACCCGGCACCGATTCCCAGCGCACCGGACGTCAAAGCACCCGCGATCGCGGCGCTAGCAGCAATTCTGTTCAACCTCATGATGAACTCCTTATCCGGCCGGTCGACCGCCTACCGCGGCGTCACGGCAGTGATCTGTTGTTCGTCCACCCGCGCCGTTTGACGTCGGGTTAGAGGTCATTCCCCCCTCGGCTGGTCTTCCCTCTGCGCTGACAGATACCCGGCCCCGGGGGAAGCCAAAACTTCTTGCCTTGCCCCGGGGCCATGGCGTCGTCACTAGCTCGACACGGGTTCAACACCGCCTAGACAGCGTCATGCGGCCACGGTGGCGGCCTGCGCCGCCGGCTCCAGGGCCTGCGCAACGATCTCGGCGACATCGGTCATGGGCCGCACGTCCAGCGCCTCGAGCACCTCGGCGGGCACGTCGTCCAGATCGGGCTCGTTGCGCGCCGGAATGAAAACCGTTGACAGACCGGCACGTTGGGCCGCCAGCAGCTTCTGCTTCACCCCACCGATCGGCAGCACCCGACCGTTCAGCGTGACCTCACCGGTCATGCCGACGTCGGAACGGACCTGACGCCCGGTCGCAATCGACACCAGGGCGGTCACCATGGTGACACCGGCCGACGGGCCGTCCTTGGGCACCGCACCCGCGGGGACGTGGACGTGGATGCGCCGGTTCAACGCCTCGGGCTCGACACGGAGCGCGTCGGCGTGGGAGCGCACGTAGGACAGCGCGATCTGCGCCGACTCCTTCATCACGTCGCCCAGCTGGCCGGTCAACTGCAAACCCGGTTCCCCGTCGGTGGCGCCGGCCTCGATGTAGAGCACGTCACCACCCAGGCCGGTCACGGCCAGGCCGGTGGCCACCCCGGGCACCGCCGTGCGTTCGACCGATTCCGGCGTGAATCGCGGGCGGCCAAGGTAGCCAACCAGATCCGGCTCGTCGATGGTCAACGGCTCCGGGTTGGCGGCCAGCTTGGTGGTGGCCTTGCGCAGCGCCTTGGCCAACAGCCGCTCGAACTGGCGCACGCCGGGCTCGCGGGTGTAATCCGCCGCGATCTTGCGCAACGCCGCGTCGGTCACCGCGACCTCGTCCTCGGTCAGCGCCGCGCGCTGGCGCTGCCGGGGCAGCAGGTAGTCACGCGCGATGGCGACCTTGTCGTCCTCGGTGTAGCCGTCGATCGCAACCAGCTCCATGCGGTCCAGCAGGGCGGACGGAATGTTCTCGATCACGTTGGCGGTGGCCAGGAACACCACGTCGGACAGGTCCAGGTCCAAATCCAGGTAGTGGTCGCGGAAGGTGTGGTTCTGCGCGGGGTCGAGCACCTCGAGCAGCGCCGCGCTCGGGTCACCGCGAAAGTCGGCACCGACCTTGTCGATTTCGTCCAGCAACACAACGGGATTCATCGATCCCGCCTCACCGATCGCACGCACGATCCGGCCCGGCAACGCTCCCACATAGGTGCGCCGGTGCCCGCGGATCTCGGCCTCGTCGCGCACACCGCCCAGGGCGACGCGGACGAACTTGCGGCCCAAAGCCCTGGCCACGCTCTCGCCCAGCGACGTCTTGCCGACCCCGGGGGGACCGGCCAGCACCATCACTGCACCGGAGCCGCGCCCGCCGACGACCTGGAGCCCACGCTGGGCGCGGCGCGCCCGCACGGCCAGGTACTCGACGATGCGGTCCTTGACGTCGTCCAGCCCGTGGTGGTCGGCGTCCAGGATTTCCCGGGCCGCCTCCAGGTCCGTGGAGTCCTCGGTCCGGACGTTCCACGGCAGGTCCAGGACGGTGTCCAGCCAGGTGCGGATCCAGCCGCTTTCCGGGCTCTGCTCGCTGGACCGTTCCAGCTTGCCGACCTCGCGCAGCGCGGCCTCGCGCACCTGCTCGGGCAGCTCGGCGGCCTCGACGCGGGCACGGTAGTCATCCGAGCCGTCCGGTTCGCCCTCGCCCAGTTCCTTGCGGATGGCGGCCAGCTGTTGGCGCAGCAGGAACTCCTTCTGCGTCTTCTCCATGCCCTCGCGCACGTCCTCGGCGATCTTGTCGTTGACCTCGACCTCGGCCAAATGCGAGCTGGTCCAGTCGATCAGCACCCGCAGCCGCTCGGTGACGTCGACGGTCTCGAGCAGTTGCCGTTTCTGCGCGTTGGTCAGGTACGAGGCGTAGCCGGAGGTATCGGCCAGCGCCGACGGGTCGGTCAGCCTGTTGACGTAATCGATGATCTCCCACGCTTCGCGGCGTTGCAGCATGGCCAGCAGCAGCTTCTTGTACTCCGCCGTGAGCGCCTTGATCTCGTCGGTCGTCTCGCCGTCGGGGACCTCGGTCACCTCGACCCACAGGGCCGCACCGGGCCCGGACGCTCCCGCCCCGATCTGCGCCCTGCGCTCACCGCGCACCACCGCGGCGGTGCCACCGCCGGCGATGCGCCCGACCTGCAGGATTTTCGCGATCACGCCGTGCGAGGGGTAACGGTCGTCCAGTCGGGGGGCGATCAGCAGCTGTCCCGATTCGCTCGCCGCAGCGGCATCGATCGCCGCTCGGGCGGCGTCGTCCAGCGCGATCGGCACCACCATTCCGGGCAACACGATGGTGTCAGTGACAAACAGCACCGGCACCGACTTGGCTTCAGCCATCAAATCCTCCAAAAGTTGAGTCTGATGCGCTTAACCCAGCCGGGCGCCGGTTTGTTCCCGGGGACCCCGGCCGTTGCGGGTGTGCGGCCGGCGTCACACCGGCGGCAACGGGCCCAGCCGTCGCAGTTGCGTGACGTGCTGGGGGGAGAGCTCCTCGAGGCAGGTGACGCCGAGCAGCGCCATGGTCCGCACAATCCCGCTGCGGAGGATGTCGATCGCGCGGCTCACCCCCGCCTCACCGCCGGCCATCAGGCCGTACAGGTAGGCGCGCCCGACCAGCGTGCAGCGGGCCCCCAGCGCGATCGCGGCGACGATGTCGGCGCCGGCCATGATGCCGGTGTCCACCAGGATCTCGGTGTGTTGCCCAAGCTCCCGCGCGACGGTGGGCAGCAGGTGAAAGGGCACGGGGGCCCGGTCCAGTTGGCGCCCACCATGATTCGACAAGACGATGCCGTCGACGCCGCGGTCGACGACGGCGCGCGCGTCCTCGAGTGTCTGAATCCCTTTCACGACGAGCTTGCCGGGCCATTGCGCCTTGATCCACTCCAGATCGTCGAAGGTGAGGCTGGGATCGAACATCGTGCTCAGATACTCGGCGACGGTGCCGGGCCAGCGATCGAGCGAGGCAAACGCCAGCGGCTCGGTGGTCAGCAGATCGAACCACCATTTCGGGTGCGGCACGGCATCGAGCACGGTGCGCAGCGTCAGTGTCGGCGGAATCGTCATGCCGTTGCGGTTATCCCGTAGCCGGGCACCGGAGACCGGGACGTCGACGGTGGCCAGCAGCGTGTCGAAGCCCGCGTCGGCGGCGCGCCGCACCAGGGCCATGGAGCGCTCGCGATCGCGCCACATGTAGAGCTGGAACCACTTTCGGCCCTGCGGGACGGCGGTGACGAGATCCTCGATCGCACAGGTACCCAAGGTGGACAGCGAAAACGGGATCCCCACGTCGGCCGCCGCTTGCGCTCCGGCGATCTCGCCCTCGGTGTGCATCAAGCGGGTGAATCCGGTGGGGGCGATCCCGAACGGCAACACGACCGGCTGCCCCAGCACATTCCAGCCGGTGGTGACCTGGGAGACGTCACGCAGAATCGTCGGGTGAAACTCGATGTCGCGGAACGCTTGTCGTGCGCGTTGGATGGACAGTTCGTCGTCGGCGGCCCCGTCGGTGTAGTCGAACGCCGCCCTCGGGGTGCGGCGCCTGGCGATGGCTCGCAGATCCTCGATGGTGTACGCGGCGTCGAGGCGGCGCCTGGTCGCGTTGAGCCGGGGCCGCTTGAACTGCATCAGCGGCGCGAGGTCGCGCACCTTGGGCACTCGTCGTCGGACTGCCATGTGTGCAACCGTAGTCAAATGGACTCGACAGGCGACCCGTTCGATCTCAATCGCTTTGTGGACGCGCAGGAGCCGGTGTACGGCGACGTCATCGCCGAGTTGCGCGCCGGGCGAAAACGCAGTCACTGGATGTGGTTCGTCTTTCCGCAGCTGCGCGGGCTGGGCGGCAGCGCCATGGCGGCACGGTTCGGCATCGCCTCGCTCGACGAAGCCGACGCCTATCTGCGCCATGAGCTGCTGGGGCCACGGTTGCATGAGTGCGCCCGGCTGGTCGCCGCGGTGCAGGGGCGCTCGATCGGCCAGATCTTCGGTTCGCCGGACGACCTCAAGCTGTGCTCGTCGATGACGCTGTTCGCCCGCGCGACCGAGGACAACGCCGACTTCGTCGCGGTGCTGGACAAGTATTACGACGGCCGCCAGGACCGGCTGACCTTGGAGCGGCTGGCGACGCCCTAGGCGACGCCGTGAAAAGCCGGGCCCTAGACCGGGCGCAGGATCCGCCAGCCGCGGGGCTCGACGGCAACGGTGTCGACGACCTCCTGCGGCGGGGCGGCCGATCCGCCGATCACCTCGGCGCGAGCGGTGCCCAGCTTCGGCAGCGTCACCCGCAGCGGCTCGTCGTCGATGTTGAGCGCCACCAGCAGGGCATCGTCGCCGTGGCGCGTCTCGTACACGTAGCGCCGGTTTTCCAGCAGCCGGGCGGTGGTGGTCGCCGCATGTAACCACGGGTAGCGGCGTCGCAGCCCGACCAGGTATTGGTGCAGCCGCCAGGTTTCGACGCCGAAGTCATCGAGTTGCAGTGGGGGAGAGCCGAACTCGGGGCGAACCGCGTCGTCACCGCCGAAGCGTTCCTCCTTGACCCCCCGGAATCCCAGTTCGTCGCCGGCGTACACGCTGGGCACCCCGCCGACCGTCAGCAACAGCACCAGCGCGTGGGCGACGTGTTCGGGATTTTCCAGCCGGCTGGCGATGCGGGTGACGTCGTGGTTGCCGATGAAGGTCAGCGGCGCGAAGCAGGTCAGAAACTCGTTGTGGCGCTGCAGCGCCCAGTCCAGCTCGAAGAAATTGCCGTCGTTGAGGCCGCTCCAGATCGCCTTCCACAGCTCGTATTGCGTGGCCGAGTCGAAGGTGGCGGCCTCCACGACCGCGGCGTAGTCGCCGTGGATGAGTTCCCCGACGAACCAGGCGTCCGGGTAGCGCTTCCGCACCCGCGGCAGCGTCGATGCCCAGAAGTGTTGCGGCACAGCATAAGCCGCGTCCAGTCGCCAGCCGTCGGCGCCGCGACCCAGCCAGTGTGCCATGACGTCGACGGCGTAGTCGGCCACCTCGGGGTTGTCGTGGTTGAGGGTGATCAGTCCCTCGTGGCCTTCGAAGGTGTGAAATCGGCCGGGCCGTCCGCGAAACCAGCGTGCGGCCGCGTCGTCGTCGGCGGCGGCCTCGCGGTAGCGCGCGAAATCCTGGCCGACGTGATTGAACACCCCGTCGAGCAGTACCCGCAGTCCGCGGCGATGAGCCTCGGCGATCAGGTGGTCGAAGTCGTCGTCATCGCCCAGCCGGGGGTCGATGCGGTAGTGGTCGGTGGTGTCGTAACCGTGTGTGCGCGAGGCGAAGACGGGTCCCAGCGCAAGGCCGGAAGCCCCGAGTTCGATGGCGTGGTCCAGCCAGTCGACGAGCCGCCGCAACCGGTGCTCCTCCGGTTGCGGCGGCTCGTCTGCCTGCGGTGCGGGAAACGCTCCCACGAACCCCAGGGGATAGACCTGCCACCAGATCGCGTGCTGGACCCAGGCGGGTCCGGTCACGGTTCTGGTCACGACGGCGCGATCAGCCGACGGTGGCCAGCGTCTGGGAGGCGATGATCGCTTGCGCCACGCCGGAAATGATCGCCGCGGCCTTCAACGCCTCCTGGATGGTTTCCCGGCTGACGCCGGCCTCGCGCAGCGTGTGCTCATGGGCGGCCACGCAGTCCGGGCAGCCGTTGATCGACGACACCGCGAAAGACCACAGCTCGAAGTTCGCCTTCTCCACGCCGGGGTTGGCGATGATGTTCATCCGCAACCCCGCGCGCAGATCGTCGTACTTGCCGTCCAGGAAGCCCCGGCCACGGTAGAACACGTTGTTCATGCCCATGATCGATGCGGCTCCCAGCGCCGCGTTGTAGGCCTCGGCGGACAGGATGTCGGCCGCCTCGGCCCCGATCTCGGCGAGCACCTGGGTGTTGCGCGTCGCCGCGGCGCTGGCCAGCAGGGTGCCCCACAGCTGCTCCTCGTTGAGCTCGGTCGTGCGAGTGATCGAGCCCAGGTTGAGCTTGAGGTCCTTGGCGTACTCCGGCAGCGCTTCTTTGAGGTTTTCTAGGCTCATCTTGCCTCCTTCTCCGAACCTTATGCGATCCAGGCCGGGATCAGGCCGACTGCTTGAGCAGCTCGGTGGCGTCCAGCGTCGGGTCACCCTTGCGCCAGTTGCAGGCGCACAGCTCGTCGGACTGCAGTGCGTCCAGGACGCGCAGCACCTCTTCGACGTTACGACCCACCGAACCCGCGGTCACCGAGACGAACTGGATCTCGTTGTTCGGGTCGACGATGAAGGTCGCCCGGTCGGCCACGCCGTCGGCGTTGAGCACACCGGTGGCCAGGCTCAGCTCCCGCTTGATGTCCGCGAGCATCGGGAACGGCAGCTTCTTCAGGTCCTCGTGCTGGGCCCGCCAGTTGAAGTGCACGAACTCGCTGTCGATCGAGACACCCAGCACCTGCGCGTCGCGGTCGGCGAATTCGTCGTTGAGCTTGCCGAACGCGGCAATCTCGGTCGGGCATACGAAGGTGAAGTCCTTCGGCCAGAAGAACACCACGCGCCACTTGCCGGCGTGGTCCTCGTTGGTGATGGTGGTGAAGTAGTCCCCAGGCTGCTTGGCGTCGACCTTGGACAGATCGCCCGCGATCAACGCAGTGAGCTCGTAGGCGGGGAACTGGTCGCCGATGGTCAGCAGAGGCATATCGCTCCTTATCTGGAATTACTCAAGATTAGATGTCCTCCACCATGTTGCCGCGTAGCCTTATTGAAGTAAAGGTGATATTTCCCACTAGACTCATAGGCATGACCGATAAGACTTATCAGCCCACTATCGCCGGCCTGCGCGCGTTCGTGGCGATCGCCGAGAAGCGGCAATTCAGCAGTGCCGCAACGGATCTCGGCGTCAGCCAGTCGACGTTGTCGCAGGCGCTGGCGGCGCTGGAGGCGGGCCTGGGCACCCAGCTGGTCGAGCGGTCGACGCGGCGTGTCTTCTTGACAACGCAGGGCACGGAACTGCTCCCGCGCGCCCAGGCGGTCGTCGAGGCCGCCGACGCGTTCAGCGCCGCCGCGGCCGGGTCCACCGACCCGCTGCAGACCGGCGTGCGGCTGGGGCTGATACCGACGGTGGCGCCCTATGTGCTGCCGACCGTGCTGGCCGGCGTCGCCGAGCGGCTGCCGGGCCTGACGTTGCGGGTGACCGAAGACCAGACCGAACGGCTGTTGGCGGTGCTGCGTGAGGGCGCACTGGATGCGGCCCTGATCGCCCTGCCCGCCGAGGGTGCCGGTGTCACCGCGATCCCGATCTACGACGAGGATTTCGTCCTCGCCCTACCGCCCGGCCATCCGCTGGCTGGCAAGCGCCGGGTTCCGGCGACCGCCCTGGCCGACCTGCCGCTGCTGTTGCTGGACGAAGGCCACTGCCTGCGTGATCAAGCACTCGACGTCTGTCACAAGGCGGGGGTGCGGGCAGAGCTGGCCAATACCCGGGCGGCCTCCCTGGCGACCGCGGTGCAATGCGTGACCGGCGGCCTGGGCGTCACGCTCATTCCACAGAGCGCGGTGCCGGTCGAGGCCTCGCGCAGCCGCCTGGGCCTGGCGCAGTTCGCCGCACCCCGCCCGGGGCGGCGGATCGGCTTGGTCTACCGGTCATCGAGCGGGCGCGACGAGTCCTATCGCCGGCTGGCCGAGCTGATCGGCACAGTGATCAGCAGCCAGCACCAGGTGCGGCTGGTGAAGTAGGCCTACCCGGTGCCCGCCCCGGGTAGGTTCTGCCTATGGAAAAGGTGATCGCGGTGCTCAGGCGGGCCGAGCCGGATGACGCGTGGTGTGCCCGGCAACGGGGTCACGTCGCCGACGCGCTGCTGCAACTGGGCGTCGCCGGGCTGCAGATGAATGTTCGGGACAGCACCGTGCGCCACTCGCTGATGACGCTGACCACCCTGGACCCGCCGGTCGCGGCGGTGGTGAGCATGTGGACCCAGCAGTGCTACGGCGAGCAGATGACGGCGGCGTTCAAATTCCTCGCCCAGGAATGTGAACAGCTCGCCGCGTATCTGGTGACCGAATCCGTCCCGCTGATGGCTCCAACCGTCGAATCCGGCGCTCGCACACCGGGTTTGGCCAACGTCGCGCTGCTGCGCCGGCCCGCCGACATGGACCAGGCGACCTGGCTGACGCGGTGGCAGGGTCACCACACCTCGGTGGCGATCGAAACGCAGTCGACGTTCGGCTACACCCAGAACTGGGTGGTGCGGGCGCTGACCCCGGATGCGCCGGGAATCTCCGGCATCGTCGAGGAGTTGTTCCCGATCGAGGCCATCACCGACCTCCACGCTTTCTTCGGAGCCGCCGATGACGACGACCTACAGGACCGGATGGGGCGAATGGTCGCCAGCACCAGCGCCTTTGGCGCCAACGAGAACATCGACACGGTGCCGACGAGCCGGTACGTCTTCGCCAGCCCGTTCAACGGATGAGGGGCTCTCATGACGACACTGCGCGACGCGGTCGCCTTGGCCGCGACGGAAAGCGGCCTGGCGGTGGTGTCGACCGTCCGCGCTGACGCGACGGTCCAGGCTTCGCTGGTGAACGTGGGGCTGCTGACGCACCCCGCGGACGGCCAGCCAGTTCTCGGCTTCACCACCTACGGCAAGGTCAAGCTGGCCAACCTGCGGGCCCGACCGCAGCTGGCCGTCACCTTTCGCAACGGGTGGCAGTGGGCGACGGTCGAGGGCCGCGCCGAGCTGGCCGGCCCGGCCGACAGCCGGCCCTGGCTCACGGACGCCGATCAGTTGCGGCTGCTGCTTCGCGACGTGTTCACCGCCGCGGGCGGCACGCACGACGACTGGGACGAATACGACAGGGTGATGGCCGCCGAGGGTCGCGCCGTGGTGTTGATCGCGCCAACCCGCGTCTACAGCAACGGCTAGCCTGGTTAGGCTGCTGGCGTGACGCTGCAGATCGATGACGACAAACGGGTACGTACCCTCACACTGAACCGGCCCGAGGCGCTCAACGCGTTCAACGAAGCCCTCTACGACGCCACTGCCGAGGCGTTGCTGGCCGCCGCCGACGATCCCGAGGTCGCGGTCGTGCTGCTGACCGGCGCGGGCCGTGGTTTCAGCGCCGGTACCGATCTGGCCGAAATGCAGGCACGCATCACCGACCCGGACTTCACCCCGGGCAAGCATGGCTTCATCGGACTGATCAGCGCGCTCAGCGCTTTTCCCAAGCCGCTGATCTGCGCGGTGAACGGCGTCGGCGTGGGCATCGGCGCCACCATCCTCGGCTACGCCGATCTGGCGTTCATGTCGTCGACCGCCCGCCTGAAGTGCCCGTTCACCAGCCTGGGCGTGGCGCCCGAAGCGGCATCGTCATACCTGCTGCCCCAGCTGGTGGGCCGGCAGAACGCGGCCTGGCTGCTGATGTCGTCGGAATGGGTCGCCGCCGACGAGGCCCTGCGGATGGGACTGGTCTGGCGGGTCTGCGAACCCGACGAGCTGCTGACGCAGGCCCGTCAGCACGCGGAAATCCTTGCCTCCCGGCCGATCTCGAGCTTGATGGCCGTCAAGCACACCATGATGGAGCCCGTCCGGCCCGAGATTGTGGCGGCCACCGCCCGCGAGAACGCCCACTTCGCCGAGCTCATGGGCGCACAGGCCAACGCCGCGGCGCTGGCCGCGTTCAACAAAAGTTGAAGCGCAAACGCTGACGGCGGCTAGGCCGACTGGGCCGTCTGCAGCTTGGCCGAGGCGGCGAGGATGGCCCGCAGGGTGCGCCGGCAGCGGCCGCAGTCACCACCGGCCCCACAGGCGGCGGCGATCTCTTTGGAGGTCGATGCGCCCTGCGCGACGACGTCGCACACGGTCTGGTTGGTGGCCCCAACACAGAGGCACACGTACATCAGCGCACCTCCCGCATTTCGGCGTCCCCTTCGTCGAAAGCCCGGTCCAGCGTCTGCGAATCGTCCCGGCCGCCGGCGTTCCGAGTCATCAGGCACCGGGGCGATGGGGCCGAATTCATACGCCGCATATTAGTGGAGTCTAACCTAAGTTCATTAGCCGAGTCTAACCTAACCAAGGGGTGACTTACCCCACTCGGGGACCCACTGAGCGCAGCCAAACCTTGCTGGAACATTCCCGGCGGCCGTGGCAAAGTGCTGCTACAGCCCAGGTTTGTGCGCTCCAGCCCAGCGTGCCCGCCGCGGCCACATACGACAGCCGCTCACACCATAGGAGTGACAATGCAAGGGGATCCGGAAGTTTTGCGTCTGCTCAACGAGCAGCTGACCAGCGAGCTCACCGCGATCAACCAATACTTCCTGCACTCCAAGATGCAGGACAACTGGGGTTTCACCGAGTTAGCTGGGCACACCCGGGCCGAGTCCTTCGACGAGATGCGACACGCCGAGGCGATCACCGACCGCATTCTTCTGCTCGACGGCTTGCCGAACTACCAGCGCCTCTTCTCGCTGCGCATCGGTCAGACGCTGCGTGAGCAGTTCGAGGCCGACCTGGCCATCGAGTACGAGGTGATGGAGCGGCTCAAGCCGGCGATCATCCTGTGCCGCGAAAAGCAGGACTCCACCACCGCGACGCTGTTCGAGAACATCGTGGCGGACGAGGAAAAGCACATCGACTACCTCGAGACCCAACTCGAGTTGATGGACAAGCTCGGTGTGGAGTTGTACTCGGCGCAGTGCGTGTCGCGCCCACCCAGCTGACCCGGCCGGCGGCGAAATAGGTAACGTCGCCCAGGTATGACGAGCCCAAGGGCAGCGACCCAAACTCGCCCGGCTTCCGGTGCCGCATCCAGCGGCGAGCTGATCAGCCCGCAACGACGCAATCTGATCTTCATCGCGATCGTGCTCGGCATGCTGCTCGCGGCGCTGGACCAGACCATCGTCGCGACGGCGCTGCCGACCATCGTCGCCAACCTGGGCGATGCCGGGCATCAGTCCTGGGTGGTCACCAGCTATCTGCTCGCATCGACCATCGTCACGGCACTGGTGGGTAAGCTCGGCGACGTCTTCGGCCGCAAACGCGTATTCCAAACGGCCATAGTCTTTTTCGTCGTCGGCTCGATACTGTGCGGACTGGCCCAGTCGATGGCAATGCTGGTGGGTGCGCGCGCACTGCAAGGGATTGGCGGTGGCGCCATCACCGTCACGGCCAGCGCGTTGATCGGCGAGGTCGTCCCCCTGCGCGAGCGGGGCCGATATCAGGGCATCCTCGGGGCGGTCTTCGGCGTCACCACGGTCATCGGCCCGCTGCTCGGCGGCTACTTCACCGACTACCTGACCTGGCGGTGGGCGTTCTGGGTCAACGTGCCGATCTCGGTCGTGGTCATCTTCGTTGCCGCAGCGGCGATTCCCGCCCTGACCGCGTCCGCCAAGCCCGCCATCGACTACGCCGGCATCACGTTCGTGGGCCTGGGCGCCGCGGGCCTGACGCTGGCCACCAGCTGGGGCGGCACCCTCTACCCGTGGGGATCACCGACCATCATCGGTCTGTTCGTCGGCGCCGCGATAGCGCTCGGCGTGTTCGTGATGGTGGAACGGCGC
The DNA here is from genome assembly GCF_001673055.1 of Mycobacterium sp. 1245801.1. Classification (NCBI taxonomy): domain Bacteria; kingdom Bacillati; phylum Actinomycetota; class Actinomycetes; order Mycobacteriales; family Mycobacteriaceae; genus Mycobacterium; species Mycobacterium sp. 1245801.1. Next base: position 16,748 of record NZ_LZKY01000158.1, on the reverse strand, counting down.
GCGGCCGAACCCATCTTGCCGATTCGGTTGTTCGGGAGCCCGGTGTTCACCGTCTGCTGCGTGCTGTCCTTCGTGGTGGGCTTCGCCATGCTGGGCGCGATGACCTTCCTGCCGACCTATATGCAGTACGTCAACGGGGTTTCGGCGACCACCTCGGGCCTGCGCACCCTGCCCATGGTGCTCGGCATGCTGGTCACCTCGACAGGCAGCGGCACCATCGTCGGCCGGACCGGGCGCTACAAGGTCTTTCCGGTGGCCGGCACCGCGCTGATGGCGTTGGCCTTCCTGCTGATGTCGCGCATGCAGCCGTCCACCTCCGCCCTGATCCAGTCTCTTTACCTGGTGATCCTCGGCGCCGGCATCGGATTGTCCATGCAGGTGCTGATCCTCATCGTGCAGAACACGTCGAACTTCGAAGACCTCGGCGTCGCCACCTCGGGTGTGACGTTTTTCCGGACCATCGGAAGTTCGTTCGGCGCGGCCATTTTCGGCTCGCTGTTCGTGAACTTCCTCAACGGCCGCATCGGTGCGGCCCTGGCGGCCAGCGGCGCGCCGCCCAGCGCGGTCAGTTCACCCGGGGCTTTGCACCGGCAACCGCACGACGTGGCCGCCCCGATCGTGGCGGCCTACGCCGAGTCGCTCACCCAGGTCTTCTTCTGGGCGGCGCCGGTCGCCCTGGTCGGATTCGTGCTGGCGCTGTTCTTGCGCGAGATCCCGCTGCGCGACATCCACGACAGCACAATCGATCTCGGCGACGCGTTCGGCATGCCGACCACCGAGACGCCCGACCAGATGCTGGAGAACGCGATCGCGCGGATGCTGCGCGGCGAGACCGGCATGCGGCTGCGCAGCATCGCCATGCGACCCGATTGCCGGCTCGACGTCGCCGGACTGTGGGGGGTCTTGCGGATCAATCGCTACACCGAGATGTACGGCACCGCCCGGCTCACCGACATGGCCGACTACCTCCGGATACCGTTCGAGGTGCTCGAGCCCACCTTCGCCCGCCTGGTATCCGGGGGTTACGCGCAGCGCGACGGCGAGCGGATGTGGCTCACCCCGGCCGGGGGACAACAGGTCGCATACGTGCACTCGCTGCTGTTGGCCTGGCTGGTCGACAAGCTCGCCCGGTCACCGGGATTCGAGGGTCGCCCGGACCGCCGCGCGGTGGAGGCGGCGCTGGACCGCGTCGCGCATCGTGTGCTGGCCCAACGGGATTGGCATGAGGAACAGCCGACCGTGGCAATCCCGTCGGCCGCTCGCTAACCGGTGTCGATACGCATTCGCCGACATCCCCAACCCGGGTGATGACGCGGGCGTACCATCACGCCATGAGCCGAATCGGAACTTTTGCTGACGACGACCTGGCCGGCTGGTTTGTGAAGTCCCCGGACATCGGCGGCGCGCTCGGCGGCTTCAGCCAGGCGGTGTACACCAAGAACCGGTTGCCGATCCGCACCCGCGAACTGGCCCGCGCGGTGATCGCCCACCGCAACGAATGCGTCGTCTGCGTCAACACCCGCGATGAAGACGGACCGGCGGCGGGTGTCGACGAGGAGCTCTATGACCACGTCCACGAGTGGCGCACCTGGCCCGGCTACAGCGAACAGGAGCGGCTGGCCGCCGAGTTCGCCGACCGCTTCGCCACCGAGCACACCGCGCTGCGCGACGACGAAGACTTCTGGAGCCGGTGCGCCGCACACTTCTCCGATGAACTGCTGGCCGACCTGGCACTGTCCTGCGCGCTGTGGGTCGGCATGGGCCGAGTGCTGCGGACCCTCGACATCGGCCAAGCCTGCAAGCTGACCATCCCCAGCCGCGGCTAGTTTTCGTGTTGCCCGGCCATCCGGCGATGGCGCGCGGCGCGGGCACAAAAGACGCGCCGCCGATGTGCGGTGTGGGTGAGGGAGCTCGGAGGGAGGCGGCGGTGAAGATTCGCTTCGGCGTCGGCCTGGGTGCCGACACCGCGCCGGATCAACTGGCCGCCATCGTGGATCACCTCGAGGCGACCGGGGTGGACTCGCTGTGGTTTTCCGAACTGGTGTACTCCCCGGCGGTCGATCCGATGGTCGGCATGGCGTACGCGCTGTCCCGGACGACCCGGTTGAAGGTGGGGACCTCGGTGGCCGTGCTTCCGGGCCGGCATCCGGTGCTGGTGGCAAAGCAGTTGGCGTCGCTGGCGGCCGTCGCGCCCAAACGGGTTCTTCCCGTGTTCGGCTTGCGTTCGGCGATACCGGCCGAACGCGAGGTCTTCGTGGTCCCCGACGGCGAGCGCGCGGCGGTGTTCGACGAGTCGCTGCGGCTGTTGCGCGCGGCGCTGGTGGAGGATTCGACGACGTTCACCGGCCAATATTTCAGCGTCACCGACGTGGCCGTCGCACCGAAACCATCACCGCCGCTTGATATTTGGGTGGGCGGCTCGGCGCCGGCCGCGTTTCGGCGCATCGGCGCGCTCGGCGACGGCTGGCTGGGCAGTTTCCTCACCCCCGCCGAGGCGCGGGCCGGGCGCGAGGCGATCGAGCGAGCCGCCGCGCACGCCGGCCGCAGCATCGAGCCAGACCACTTCGGCATCTCCCTGGCCGTAGCCGACGGGGAATTGCCCGCGGAGTTGGCCGCGGCCGTGCACCGGCGTCGCCCGGACCGGGACCCCGGCGAGCTCGTCGCCGCCGGGTGGGATCGGCTGCACCGGCAGCTGGACGCCTACCTCGAGGCGGGCCTGACGAAATTCGTCATCCGGCCGGTGGGCAAGGCACCCGGGGACGGTTTCCTCGATCGCTTCGTCACCGAACTCGTCGGCCGGCAGAACTGAGCGTGCGGTGACGCCGTTAGCCGTCCGGGTCGGTGCGAGGTGGGGAGAATGGCTGCCATGACCGGCACACCGCTCGCCGCCGCAGCGATCGCGCAGCTGGAGGCCGAGGGCGTCGACACGGTCATCGGCACGGTGGTGAATCCGGCCGGGCTCACCTTGGCCAAGACGGTCCCGATCCGGCGGACCGACACGTTCGCGGATCCCGGCCTGGGGGCCAGCCCGTCCTGGCATGCGTTCGCCATCGATCAGACCGGGATCGCCTTCACCGCCGATGCGGGCGTGGTGGGGGACCAGCGCCTCCGGATCGATCTGTCGGCGTTGCGCATTGTGGGTGACGGGCTGGCGTGGGCGCCCGCCGCATTTTTCGAGCAGGACGGCACCCCGGTGCCGACCTGCAGCCGTGGCACGCTGCGGCGCGTCGAGGCGGCGCTCGCCGAAGCCGGCATCGAGGCCGCGGTCGGGCACGAAATCGAATTTCTGTTGGTCGGCCCGGACGGCGCCCGGCTGCCGTCGACCTTGTGGGCGCAGTACGGCCTGGCCGGTGTGCTCGAACACGAGGCGTTCGTTCGCGATGTGATCGGGTCGGCGACGGGGGCCGGCATCGCGATCGAACAGTTCCACCCCGAATACGGCGCCAACCAGTTCGAGATCTCGCTCTCGCCGCAGGCCCCGGTGGCCGCCGCCGATCAGCTGATACTGATGCGGCTGATCATCGGGCGCGCGGCGCGTCGGCACGGGCTGCGGATCAGCCTGTCGCCCGCGCCCTTCGTCGAGGGCGCGGGATCCGGTGCACATCAGCACTTCTCACTGTCGACGCCGGAAGGCCCGCTGTTCTGCGGCGGCGACGCGAGCCAGGGCATGACGGCCGCGGGGGAGAGCGCGGTCGCGGGTCTGGTGCACGGACTGCCGGAAGCTCAAGGCGTCCTGTGCGGGTCGATCGTGTCCGGCTTGCGGTTGCGGCCGGGCAACTGGGCCGGCGCCTACGCCTGCTGGGGTACCGAAAACCGGGAGGCCGCAGTGCGGTTCGTCACCGGCGGGCCCGGCACCCCGCGCGGCGGCAACGTGGAGGTCAAGATCGTCGACCCTTCCGCGAACCCGTATCTGGCGTCGGCGGCCATCCTCGGCCTGGCGTTGGACGGGATCAAGTGCCAGACGACGCTGCCACCGGAGGTCACGATCGACCCGGCCACCGTGCCCGAATCCGACCGGGTGCGCGACGGTATCGTGCGGCTGACCGATTCGCAGGCCGAAGCGATTGCGGCGCTTGACGGTTCGGAGGTGATGCGCCGCATCCTGGGCGATCCGGCCGTCGACATGGTGGTCGCGGTGCGCCGCCTGGAGCGGGAGCGCTACGGCGACCTGGCGCCCGAGCAGTTGGCGGACAAATTCCGCATGGCCTGGAGCCTGTGACGGCCGGTCATGGTCTCCGACACTCGCGCCCTGGCCCAGCACATCGGCGGTCTGGCGCTGATTGATCAGCATGTCCACGGATGCTGGTTGGCGCCGGCAGACCGGCCGCGATTCGAGAACGCGCTCAACGAGGCCAACAGCGAACCCATTACCCATCCGGGTTTCGACTCTCAACTCGGGTTCGCGGTGCGCGCCCATTGCGCTCCCGTCCTGGGTTTGTCCAAACACGTTGACCCGCAAGAGTATTGGGAGCGCCGTAGCCAGTTCGACGAGCATGACTTGGCGCGGCTGTTCTTGTCGGCCGCCGGGGTGAGCGAGTGGCTGGTGGATACCGGGATCGGTGGTGGCGGTGTCGCCGGAGTCGCGGATATGGCCCGGCTGTCCGGCGGTGATGCGCGCGAGGTGGTGCGGCTCGAGGAGGTGGCCGAGCAGGCGGCGCAAGCCCGCGGCGACTACGCGGCGGCGTTCGGGGAGATCTTGCACCGGCGCGCGGCCGGCGCGGTCGGCACCAAGTCGATTCTGGCGTACCGGGGCGGGTTCGAGGGCGACCTCAGCGCTCCGTCGCCGGCCGAGGTCGCCGAAGCCGCGAGCCGCTGGCGCGACCGCGGCGGTACCCGGTTACAAGACAGGGTGCTGCTGCGGTTCGGGTTGCACCAGGCACTGCGACTGGGCAAGCCACTGCAGTTCCACGTCGGGTTCGGCGACCGCGATTGCGATCTGCACCAGGCCAATCCGCTGCTGCTGCTTGACTTCCTGCGCAGCACGAAAGACGTGCCGATCGTGCTGTTGCACTGCTACCCCTACGAGCGCGAGGCCGGCTATCTGGCCCAGGCGTTCAACAACGTCTATGTCGATGGCGGGTTGAGCGTCAATTACCTGGGGGCGCGGTCACCGGCGTTCCTTGCGCGTCTGCTGGAAATGGCGCCGTTTTCCAAGATCCTCTATTCGTCGGACGGATTCGGTCCGCCGGAGCTGCATTTCCTCGGCGCGATCTTGTGGCGCAGGGGCATGGAGTGGGTACTCGGCGAATTTGTGGACCGCGGCGAGTGGAGCGAACCGGACGCCATCCGGGTGGTCGACCTCATCGCCCGCGAGAACGCCGCCCGCATCTACCGGCTGACGCATCGCGGCGGCCGGCCGTGATCGCCCGTTCGAAGCCCGCCGACTGCCGGCGACGCAGGCCGCGGGGCGTTCGCCGGGGATCGAGGCTGCGCACGGCGAACTGGGTGATGCACATGGCGCTGCCCATGCTCGCGTTATGGCTGCTGCTGGGCATACCCAAGGTCGACCTGGAATGGGACAACCGGGTGGCCCATTTCATCTTGGTGCTGACCGCCTCGGCCGTGAGCGTCGTGCTGGGCGCCCTGATCGCGCGGGCGTCACGCGCGCGCGACGACGCCCGGCTCTGGCTGGTGTCGCTCGTATTCATGACGACCGCCGGCTTTTTCGGCGTGCACGCCGTCTTCACGCCGGGGGTCCTGTTCGACACCTCCGATGCGGACTTCATGTTGCCGACCCGAGTGGGCCTGGTGCTGGCCGGGCTCGTGGCGCTGGCCTCGTCGATCACCTTCGACCCGGCCAGGAGCGCCCGCCTCTGGTCGATGCGCCCCGCCCTGGCGGTGACGGTGGGAGCGCTGATGGCGGCCTGCGCGGTGACCGTCCTGTTCGGACTGCTCGACCGGCTGCCGAACCAGGAGCTGGTGCAACGCGTGGAACAGGCCTGCGCGCTGGTCGGCGCCGCACTGTTCGCCCTCGCCGCGCTTGCCTACCTGCCGGTCTACCGGCGCCGTCCCGCGGTGGTCGTGATCTCGGTGCTGACCGCGTTCACGTTGCTGTCCGAGGCGGCGGTGGCCCTCGCGTTCGGGATGAGCTGGCATGCCTCCTGGTGGCTGTGGCACGTGCTGATGACGATGGCCTTCTGCTTCATCGCCTACAGCGCGCGGGTCCAGTTCCGCCGCGAAGGCACCGTCAGAGGTCTTTTCGACGCACTCGCCACCCAACAGACCATCGCCGGCCTGCGCCGCGATTACACGGCGGCATTGGAGACGATGGTCGACATGTTGCAACGCCGGGAGCGGGGCGAGCAGGTTCCGCCCGGCGCTGCCGCCGCCGCCCTCGCCGACCGGTTCGAACTCACCGAGCAGCAGGTGGCGGTCCTCAAACGCGGCGCGGAAGCCCTGGGCGCCGAACGCGAACGCGTGCGCAAGCTCGGCGAACTCGTCGCGCTGGGCCAGGAATCCAGCGTCATTCAGGACGAGGACGCCCTGCTCAATCGGGTGCTGGTCGCCCTCTCCGACGCGTTCCCGGGCAACCATTTCCGGCTGGCTCGGGTGCGTGCCGGCGAGCTCTACTTCGACGACGGCGCGGCCGACGGGTCGGAGTCGACCGCACCGCAGGGCACCGTCCTCGAGCTGCCGCTGATGGTGAAGGGCCAGGTCGCGGGCGTGATCGAGGCGCGTGCACCGGATGGCGCCTTCTCCGATGCCGACAGCGCCCTGCTGTGGTCGTTCGCCATGCAGTCCTCGATCGCGTTGGAGAACGCCCGGCTTTACCAGAACCTCGATGGACTGTTCCGTAGCTACATGTCACCCACGGTCGCGACGGCCCTGCTCGCCGATCCCGATCAGGCGGGCCTCGGCGGTGCGATCACCGACATCACGGTGCTGATGGCCGACCTGCACGGCTTCACCGCGTTCACCGAGGCGACCAGTCCGCAGCAGGTGGTCGGCATGCTCAATGCCTACTACGGCGCGATCGTTCCGGTCATCCTCGAAGCCGGCGGTACCGTCCTGCCCTTTGCCGGTGATGCGGTGGTGGCGATTTGGAATGCCCCTGTGCGCCAACCTGATCACGCGGTGCGCGCCGCGCGCACCGGACTCGCACTGCATGCCGCCGTCGAGCAGGCGGCGGCCGGACGCGACGACTGGCCGCGCTTTCGGGTGGGAATCAATACCGGTCCCGCGCTGGTGGGCAATGTCGGTGCGCAGCAAGTACGCAACTTCACCGCGATCGGCGACACCATGAACCTGGCGGCACGGCTGGAGGGCCTGGCTGAGCCGGGGCAAGTGGTCATCGGACCCAATACCGCGGTCGCGCTTGGTGAGTTCGCACGCGTGCGGATGCTCGGCTGGGTTGACGTCAAGGGCAAGCGCGATCCCGTTCGGGTCCGGGTGCTGGACGGACTGGCGCAGTAGCGGCGCTGCCGTCGCCTCGACAGCGGGAAATTTTTCAGAGATTCGCCTGTGGGCAACGGTCCGGGCGCATAGGCTTCGATCGACGAATCGGGCAAACGTCGCCAACCTGATGATGGACAAGGGAGGTTTGGGCACGTGTTGTCCCGTGCTGCGTTTGTCATCGCAGCCGTCGTCTTCGGCGCCGCCGCTGTGGCGCCATCGGCCTACGCGTCACCCAGCGGCGGTTGCTACACCGCCAGTTCTGGTGACTGCGTGCCATATCCGCAAAAGGGTGGCTCACAACCGCAGGGTGCCACGGCCCAGTGCTCGGATGGGAGTTGGTCTTTCAGCGAACACCCCCATGCCAGTGGGACCTGTCACGGTCACGGAGGCGTCCAGCGGTACTTGTAGCCATCGGCTGCCAACAACACTGGGATGGTCAAAACACGAGGGGTGACCATCCCAGGTGTTGCGGCGGCCCGGTTATCTTCGTGCCCGGCCGGTTGCATCGCGGCGTTTGACCCCCGGTGACGCCGGGGTATGCGTGCCGACATGGCGACCGCGAAGGACGTCTTGAATTGGGCTCGCGACAAAGTTGTGTCGTGGGTGCCCAAAGCCGACCTTGACCAGCGAGATCCGGATTACATCCGCGATCAACTGCCGGGAACCTGGTTGCTGGCGTCGTTCTATTTCAGGGCGGACGTGCGGGGCTTGGACCGCATTCCGGCCGAGGGACCGGTGCTGCTGGTGGGCAACCACAGTGGCGGCAATGTACCGCCCGACACCTTCGTGTTCACGCTCGCCTTCTGCTCGTATTTCGGCGTTGAGCGGCCCTTTTACCAGTTGGCCCACAACCTCGTCGTGTCCGCGCCGCCGCTCGGCTGGTTGCGCAAATTCGGCACCGTCGCCGCCAACCCCGAAAATGCCCGTCTAGCGCTGGATTCCGGCGCAGCACTGCTGGTCTATCCCGGTGGCGACTACGAGGTGTTCCGGCCCTCCTGGGAACGTCACAAGGTCGACTTCGGCGGGCGCATGGGCTATGTCAAGCTGGCCCGCGAGGCCGGGGTGCCGATCGTCCCCGTCGCGAGCATCGGTGGGCAGGAGAGCGCGCTCTTTCTCAATCGCGGGCAGTGGCTGGCCAAGTTGCTGATGGCCGACAAGTTGCTCCGGCTCAAGAGCGTCCCGATATCGCTGGCGCTGCCCTGGGGACTCAACATCAGCGACCTGGCGGGCCACATCCCGTTGCCCACCAAGATCGTGATCGAGGTTCAAGACCCGATCGAGGTCGACGGCGACGATCAAGCGGTGCACGACAAGGTGATGGCCTCCCTGCAGGGGGGCGTCGACCGGCTGGCCGCCGAACGACGATTCCCGGTGATCGGCTGATGCGCGTCGAACGCCGTTGCGTCATCAACGCCGACCGTGCCGCCGTCTGGAAAATCGTCAGCGACCCGGACTGTTACCCGTCGTTCATGGCGAGCCTGGAGCGGTGGGAGTCGTCGAACGACAAACCACCCGGCGTCGGCGCGCGGTACACCGTCCATTGGAAGATCGGCTCCGTACCCGTTGGCGGCGTGATCGAGGTGGTCGAGTTCGACGACGGCCGCGACCTCGCCTGGGTGGGAATTACCGGCGTGACGCTGCGCGGGCGGATACGGTTGCGTGACAGAGGCGACGGCTGCACACGGGTGACATTTCGGCTGTCGTATCAGGCGCCCGGGGGGATACTCGGGTACATCGCCGATCGGATCGCCGTGCGCCAGGTGGGACGCGCACTGACGGAAACGTTGAAACGCCTCCGGAAACTGGCCGAGTCGTAGCCGCCATCATGCGTTCCACCGGGCGTGGGCGGCAGACGGTCGGGGTGCCGTGGAGCGGCCTTCGTCAAACCAGCGATGAGGCGTCGAATATCCAACTGGTGTCGCCGGTCGCCAAGCCCTCGAAGTGGTTCGGGGGAGCGAAGGCCACCAGGCTGTTCATGTCCCAATAGTCTTTCCAGACGGTGATCTTGCCGTCGACGACCTTGTGGACCGTCACGAAGCGCAGCACACCCTGCTCACCTGTCGCGAAAGTCCACGTCTCGGAGTGCTCGTAGAGCACGTCGGACCCGTTGCACACCAGCACGCCGGGGTGGTTCTCGTAGCCGGCCAACTGCTCGAGTCCCATCCTGAGGCGTTGCACGATGCCCTCGGGACCGCGCGCCGACAGTGCGGGGACCGGCATGTCGACGTAGAGGCAGTCGTCGGACAAAAAGGTCTTGATCGCTTCCCAATCTCGCCGCGAAAGCGCCTGCCACAGTCCACGTACGACGTCCTCGACCGCGATCATAGAAACCTCTGTCATAGCGGCAAATAAACCTCGTCGCCGCCCCGGTGTCAACCGGTTCGGTCGTACTCGCGTACGTACGGCCCCAGAGCCACCGGCAACGACGACCATCCGCGCAGCACCCGGGTCTCGCGCCTGCTTCCGGCGCCCGCCGCGCGCACCTCGGGAAAACGGTCGAAAAATGTGCGCAGTCCGACTTCGCCCTCGGCCCGGGCAAGGGCCGCGCCCAGGCAGAAGTGCCGGCCACCGGAGAAGGCGAGATGCCGTCCGGCGTTGTCCCTTTCGATGTCGAAGCGGTGCGGGTCGGGAAAAACCGATGGATCCCGGTTGGCGGCGGCCAGATACACCAGCACCAGATCGCCACGGTGTAACTGCCGGCCGGCTATCTCGACGTCGCCCCGCGCCATCCGCGCGGTCAGCTGCACCGGCGATTCCAGCCGCAGGATCTCTTCGACGGCGTTGGGCCACAGTTCGGGACGTCGGCGCAGGGTGTCCAGATGCTCCGGCGCGTCCATCAACATCCGGATCCCATTGCCGAGCAGGTTGACCGTAGTCTCGAAGCCGGCGGCTAACACCAGCCCGGCGATCGCCTGAAGCTCCTTCTCGTCGAGATAGGTTTCCGCAGAACCACTTTCGGCCGTCTGGATCAGCTGGCTCATCAGATTGTCGCTGGGATCCAGGCGTAGCCGCTGCAGGTGCTCGGCGAGCCAGGCGCTGAAGCCGGCGATCCCGTCCTGCACGCTGCGGTATTGCCGCCATGGCAAGCCGATGTCGAGGCTCGGTGCGGCCAGTTCGCCGAATTCGAGGACGCGCGGGCGCTCCGACTCGGGCACGCCGAGAATGTCGCTGATGATCGCCACCGGAAGCTGCGAGCAGTACCGTCCGACGATGTCCACCACGCCGGACTCACCGGCCAGCCGATCCAACAGCTCGGCGGCCGTCTGCTCGACCCGATCCCGCAGGGCGGCAACGGCTCTGGGGGTGAACACCGCCGACACCGTCTTGCGGTAACGGGTGTGATCGGGCGGTTCGACGGCCAACAACGATGGCGCACGCAGTGGATGCAGCAGGCCGTCGCGGGTGCGGCGCTCCACCCATCGCAGCGGCGCCGGCAGATTCGATCCGAAGATCAGCACCCGAAAATCGTCGGACCGCAGCAGTTCATGCGCCAGCGCGTGATCGGCCGTCAGATACGCCACGCGGCCCTTCACCAGCTTGCCCCGGGCACGGACTTCGTCGTAGTAGGCGACCGGGTCGGCGGCCACCGCCGGATCGGCGATCAGCCTGGCCTGGACGTCGCCTCGCCGGGCTCCGAGGGCCGCGGCGCCCCGGATGAAGCCATGCATCGCGAACCAGTGCAACCGTTCCTTCACCGGCCCCCTCCCTCGATCAGGCGTCGTTTCGAGCCTAGGCCCCGACCAGCTGTGGAGTCAGCACTCGGCGACGATTTTGAAGTCGGTGGTCACCACTTTGTTGGGGTTGCTGCTGTTGATGCCGTAGGCGCTGCCGGTGATGGTGTAGGCGTCGTTGTTGAGTTCGACGTGCGCGTCGCCCACCCCGCCTTGCCAGAAGCTGCCGCTGAATCCGTCGACATTGCGAATCTTGACCCACTGCGGCATCACCCGGTAGCCGCTGAGCAGCACCACGGCTTCGACCCCACCGTCGCGGTCGGGGATGTTGATGGTGCGGTACATCTGGTCTTGCCGGCACGCCGGGGGACGCGTCGTGTGCGTGGCGCCGTCGATGGTCAGCCGCGCGGCCCGACGGGGCGTCGTCGGCGCCGCGCTGCATCCCGCGACACTGACGACGACCGCCGCCGAAACCAAAGCGACTGTGAGCAAACGGTTTTCCACCAGCCGACCTCCTTACTGCCGCTTCGGCGCTAGCGCGGGTAGGGACTTGACGATGCTGCGTCGCACGAATTCCGGGCTCACGCCCTTGAAAAAGTCGATCAGGCGGATGCTCTTGGGCACATACCAGTGCAACCGCTTCGGATGGTGATAGGCCTGCCACGCCGTCTCGGCCACGCTGCTTGCCGGCATCAACCGGAGCATGCCCTTCTTGGGTGCGGTGGCCCGCAATTGCTCCGCCGTCATGGGTGCGCGCCCGTCGTCGGAGTGATTGGTCGTGGTCGTCAAGATGGCGGTGTCGATGAGCCCGGGCAGCACGTCGGCGACGCGCACGCCGTGGCGCTGCCACTCCACGCTCAGCGCCTCGGTCAGACCTTTGACCGCATGCTTGGTCGACGAGTAGACGGCCAGGCGCGGCATGCCGTAGGTCCCCGAGGACGACGACGTGGAGAACATCAGGCTGCCCGGGGTCTTCTTGAGGTAGGGCAGCGAAGCGTACGCGCCCGTCAGTACCGCCTTGAAGTTCACGTCGACGACACGCATCGCGGCGTCATAGGGCACGTCCTCGAACCAGCCGGATTCACCGATGCCGGCGTTGTTCCACATCATGTCCAGTCCGCCGCCGCTGTTGCCGGCGCAGAAATCGGCCAGGGCATTCTCGAGGGCCGCCTTGTCCGTCACGTCGACGGCGCGGGTCCACAGTCGATCGCCGCCGAGTTCGTCGTTCAGTGTCGCCAGGCCGTCTTCGTTGCGGTCGACCGCGCCGACGCGCCAGCCCTTGGCGTGGAACAACTTTGCGCCCTCGCGACCCATGCCGCTGCCCGCACCGGTGATGAAGACGGATTTCACGGGCGTCAGTCCGCCTCGACCACGTCTTTGATGCGGTTCAGCGTCTTGGTCATGTCGCGGATGTTGCGGCGCTTGCGCAAAAAGCCGCCGAACAACCAGTAGAAGGCGAGCCACGGCGCCGGGTTGAGCCGAAACGACTCGGTGACGTCGGTCCCGCCGCCGCCACTGGGCGCCAGGCGGTAATGCCAGTTGTTGACGGGCCTGTCACCGAGGAGCACTGTGAAGCCGAATTCGCGGCCCGGTTGGCAGGCGGTGACCTTGCACGTTGTCCAATACACCGGCCCCATCTCATTGCGCCGGACGTGACCGCGGAATTTGGCACCCAGGGCGGGGCCGGTTGCATCGCCGAGCCACTCGGCTTCAAAGACTTCCGGGGAAAACTTTCCGGTGTTGCGGATGTCCGCGATGAGATCCCAGATCTTGGCCGCAGGCGCCGCCATGTGAACAGTCGCCGAACCTTCCATGGGCTGATCCAAACACAGCGTGGCGCCCGGTCATAGAGCGCAGGTGCGTTTCATCAGTGCGGGACGGCCGCCTGAATCAGCCCGTTGATGATCTGCTTGATGCCCTGGGCCGGGTGCGAGTACCAACCGATCGGCAGGCCGGATTGCGCGCCGCACTTTGGCCAGGCCTCCACACCCTCCTCGGCGAAAACCCGGTTGGCCACAGCGATTTGCTGCTCTCGGGACGCGGCGGCCGGGTTGCCGACACCGCCGTAACGCGCCCAGGTGGCTGGTTTGAATTGCAGTCCACCGTAATTCCCGTTTCCGGTGTTGGCGTGCCAGTTGCCCCCGGATTCGCATTGGGCGATCGCGTCCCAGTTGGGAGCGGGGTCTGCGCTCACCACACCCGTGGACGAAGCCATCGACGCTGCAACGACCCCGCCGACCACTACGGACTTGACGAGAAGCTTGCAGAGATTCTTCATGTCCGGGATTTCGGCGCGTGTGGCCAAAGCGTTACCTATTCGAAAATGGCGCGAGATATGCCATCTATCTGCGGAAACCGCCTTATCGGCGGGCCAAATCGGACCGTTAGAAATCGGTGAGGAAAAATTAAGTTATTGCTGGCAATACGACTGCGTCGCTGATGACAGGGCCTTTTGGTACAGGTCGTCGAGCTGCCGCCCGCGGGTGACGCCGCTTCGCGCGGCGTCGAGTTGGGCGCCACATTCCGGCGAATGCAGCACGCCCCAGTTGCCCGACAGCTGGGTCAGCATCGTCTGGTTGAGGGCGTCGATCGCCGACCGCGACGACGACAGGTCCGGTGCGTCGGGCGGAGCGCTTCCCGGATTCAGCTTCCAGTCTGCGAACCGGCCGTATTCGACGGCCTCGGTGGCGCTGATCTGGTCTCCGAACACCCGGGTGACGTAATCGCGGTCGATGTGTTGGGCGACGGCCTCGTCACCCAGCCTGGCCAGTTCCTGCTGGACGCGCGCCGGATCTTCGATGGCGCCGTGCTGGTGCCACTTGTAGGCGGCGACCGGGTCGGCGATCTGCAGCCGTTGCGCGGCGGCGTCGACCAACGGGGTGAGCGGACTCACGGTGTCGGCCCGGGCGGGCGCCACCAGCATCGCCAGGCTCACGACCGCGATCCCCCAACGCACTACTGCGCCTGACGGAGACGTCAGGCGCAGTAGTGACCGAGCGGGCGGTTGGGTTATCCGCCGCCGCCAGGCGAAGCGCCCAGAGTGCCCTGCAGGTCGGGCTTCATGGCGTTGAGCTGGGCTCCCCAGTACTCCCAGCTGTGCGTTCCGTTGGCGTTGAAGTTCCACACCGCGTTGTGGCCGCCGGCGCCGTTGTAGGCGTCCTGGAACTTCAGGTTGCTGCTGCGCACGAAGTTCTCCAGGAACTCGGCCGGCATGTTGGCCCCGCCGAGCTCGGACGGCGTGCCGTTACCGCAGTACACCCAAAGCCGGGTGTTGTTGCCGACCAGCTTCGGGATCTGCAGGGTCGGGTCGTTGCGCGCCCACGCCGGGTCGCTCGACGGACCCCACATGTCGTTGGCCTTATAGCCACCGGCGTCACCCATCGCCAGACCGATCAGGCTCGGCCCCATTCCCTGCGACGGGTCCAGCAGCGCCGACAGCGAGCCGGCGTAGATGAACTGGGCCGGGTGGTAGGCGGCCAGGATCATCGCCGACGAACCGGCCATCGAGATGCCGACCGCCGCACTTCCGTTCGGCTTCACACTCTTGTTGGACTGCAGGTACTGCGGCAGCTCGCTGGTGAGGAAGGTCTCCCACTTGTACGTCTGGCAACCGGCCTTACCACAGGCCTGGTTGTACCAGTCGCTGTAGAAGCTGGATTGACCACCGACCGGCATGACGATCGACAGGCCCGACTGGTAGTACCACTCGAACGCAGGGGTGTTGATGTCCCAGCCGTTGTAGTCGTCTTGGGCCCGCAGACCGTCCAGCAGATAGACCGCGGGGGAGCCGCTGCCGCCGCTTTGGAACTGGACCTTGATGTTGCGGCCCATGCCGGCGGACGGCACCTGCAGGTACTCGACTGGCAGGCCCGGCCGCGAAAACGCATTCGCGGTTGGAGCGCCGCCGGCAAGACCGATCAGGCCCGGCAGTGTGGCTGCCGCCGCTGTGCCGACCAAAAGCCGGCGCCCCCAGGCCCGGACCTTCTCGCTCAGATCTGTCATACCTGCCCCTTGTCGATGTGATCAGTGTGATCGTGGTCTCACAGGAATTTACCGTGTGAGTCCGTCAAATGTCGATTGGGACGCGAACGCGTCTCGTTTCGGCATCGCTTTTCACTTCACAATTTCGCCACCCGGCGCAACCGGGCGGCGTCGGGCCCCGCGTACCCGCTGTATGACCGCCCCACACACCGGGTGAGAAAACGCCAGGCCGCAGCGGGTTTACGTCGAGTCGAGCTCTCGCGATGCCCCACGCTTGAGAATCCCCCGAAATGAAGCCCGGACCGGATTCGCTGATCGCCACCGGCGCGCCGCGCGTCGGCAGTTTGATCGTTTGACGGCGCCACGGTCGCGCGGTGCGGGGCATTTAATTTGCGCGGCCGATAAAGCCTGGTTTGGCGACCCAGAGGCCCCCCGCACTACGGCCCTCGCGGCCCTCGCGGCCCTCACCTCGTCGGAGCTCTGCAACCGGCGGCAACCGGCTGAAGCGGCGAACCCGCCTGCGGCCCAGCTCCGTTTCACCGCGCCGCCCTTTCATCTGGCGATTCCGCGGTCATGCCCGACCGGGGCAGCCGGACTTGCGCCGACCGCGTAGGCTGCTCTCGAAGCAAGCCGATGAAGACCACGCTATCCCGCGTCTGTTCCGGCTCTCTCGAATCACCGCGCCCGCGGCTTCATGGTGCGCGTAGATGCGGCTGAGGGCGTCGGACGCGGGACCGATTGGGGCATAGATTTGGACACGGTTCTTGGCCTGTCAGTGACGCCGACCGCCGTTGGTTGGGTCCTCGCCGAAGGACATGGCGCCGACGGCACCATCCTCGATCACCAAGAGCTGGTGTTGCGCGCGGGCCACGGTGTGCGCGCCGTGGGCACCGCAGAACAAGTGGTGGACGAGGTATTGCGGGTCGACACCGAGGCGGCCGCGAGCGATCGCCGGCTGCGTGTCATCGGAGTGACCTGGAACGACGAAGCATCCGCACAGGCCGCGCTGGTCTTGGAGGCCTTGACCGACGCGGGATTCGACAACGTCGTGCCGATCCGGTTCCTCGAAGCCATCGAGACGTTGGCTCGGGCCATCGCGCCGGTCATCGGCTACGAGCAGACCGCCGTCTGCATCCTCGACCAGGACTCGACGACCGTGGTCATGGTCGACACGCACGACGGTGAGACCCAGACGGCCACCAAGCACGTGCGGGGCGGCTTCGACGGCCTGACCCGCTGGCTGACCGGCATGTTCGAGCGCAACGGATGGCAGCCCGGCGGCGTCGTCGTGGTGGGCGGCCACAGCGACATCGACGGCCTCTCCTGGCAGCTCGAAACGACTTTGCCGGTACCGGTTTTCGTGCAATCGATGGCCCAGGTGACGATCGCGCGCGGCGCGGCGCTGTCGGCGGCTGCAAGCACCGAATTCACCGACGACCAGCTGGTCGAGCACATCGGCGAACCCGTTCCGGCGCCCACTCAGAAGCGGCAGTTGTCCTACGCCGGGGCCATGACCGCGTTGGCGGCCGGTGCCATCACCTTCGTCGGGTCGGTATCACTCGCGGTGGGGATCCACGTGGGGCCGGCCAGCGCCGCCGGCGCGCGATCGTCACCTGGGCCATCGATTGCACGAAAACCGGTACCGGCAAAGTCGTTTCGAGCTGCAAGGTGAGGGCGGCGATGTCGCTGTGGCCGCCCACC
>NZ_LZKY01000157.1:0-14045 GCF_001673055.1 Mycobacterium sp. 1245801.1 | reverse complement strand
TTTCGCGAACGTGCGCTGGGCCTTGGCGCTGGAACGTTGCAACGTGCTGGGCAATTCGCTCTTCTTGGCCGCGCCGCCCTTTGTCGTCTTCGGCATCGAACCTCCTCGGGTACCACAAGCGCTTTCGGGTAGCCAACCGGTTACCCCGTTGCGGCGCGGACAATCACGGTCTGCCCGATGTGCGCGTCGGTCCGGCATAAATATGTCAATATCGTTGACATGATTCAGGCCGACGATGCTCCGCTGGGTTACCTGCTCTACCGGGTGGGCGCGGTGCTGCGACCCGAGGTTGCCGCCGCGTTGGGCCCGCTGGGCCTGACCCTGCCCGAATTCGTTTGCCTGCGCATTCTTTCGATGTTCCCGGGAATGTCGAGCGCCGAGCTGTCTCGCCACACCAACGTCACCCCGCAGGCGATGAACACCGTGCTGCGCAAGCTGGAAGAAATCGGGGCGGTGGCGCGCCCGTCGACGGTGTCCTCTGGGCGGGCGCTGCCGGCCAACCTGACCGGGCAGGGCCGCGCCCTGCTCAAGCGCGCCGAAGGAGCGGTCCGCGGTGCCGACGCCCGCATCCTGAGCAAGCTCACCGAAACCCAGCAGCGCGAATTCAAAAGGATGCTCGAGAAACTCGGCTCCGACTAGCACTAGCGGCGATCGCAAGCGCGGCGAAGCTCGATCACCCGGCGGCCTGGATGCGCGCCCATGGCCGCGCCTCTTCGAGCTCGTAGGCCAATTCGAGCAGCAGCGCTTCCTGACCCATATCGGCCGACAGCATCATGCCCACCGGCATGCCGTCGGCGGACTGGGCCAGCGGCAGCGAGATCGCGGGTTCCCCGGTGACGTTGTGCAGCGGGGTGAACGACACCCAGTCGATCAGCCGGCTGATCACCTGCCGGTAATCGGTCGGCGCCAGGAACCCGATGCGCGGCGTCTCGTCGGCGACGGTCGGCGTGAGCACCGCGTCGTAAGTGCGGGCGAATCGCGCGGTGCGCCGGCGCGCCCGGCGCAGCCGCACGATCGCCGCCGGTAGGCGGTGCAGGTTGCGGCTGGTGTGCCGGAGCAGACCCAGCGTCAGGCTGTCGAGCTTGCTGCGGTCGAACGTCTCACCGAACATGTGTCGCCCGCCGCTCACCTGGGCCAGCGCCAGGAAACCCCAATACAACACGAAGTCGTCGACGAAACTGGCCGCGACCGGGGGCTGGTCGACGTGTTCGACCCGGTGGCCCAGCTCCTCGAGCAGGCCCGCGGACTTCAGCGTCAGCTCGCGCACCTGCGGGCTGCACTCGCGCTGTATCGAACGGGTGAGCACCGCGATCCGCAACCGCTGCCGGCCGGGCCCGGTGACGTCGCCGATCGGTGCCAGCTTGGGGTTGCGCCAGATGCGTTCGGCCTCGCGGTAGAAGGCCGCGGTGTCGCGCACCGAACGGGACACCACCCCGTTGACGACGACGCCCACCGGCATCCGGCGCAGCGTCGCGTCCAGGGGCAACCGCCCGCGCGACGGTTTGAGCCCGACCAACCCGTTGCAGGCGGCCGGAATTCGGATCGAGCCGCCGCCGTCGTTGGCGTGCGCCATGGGCACCACGCCGGCGGCGACGAAGCACCCGATCCCGACGACGACGCTCCGGCGGTGTAGTCGGTGTCCCACGGGTTGCGGACCGGGCCCAGGCGAGGGTGTTCAGCCGACGCGCTGAAGCCGAATTCCGACAGCTGCGTCTTGCCCACCGAGGTCAGCCCGGTGGCGAGATAGAGCTGAGTGAACACGCTGTCGGCGACGGCATTGCGGCGCGCCCACGCATCGGTGCCGTGCATCGAAGGCTGCCCGGCGACGTCGATGTTGTCCTTGATGAACGTCGGGACGCCGCCGAAGTAGCCCGCCACCGGGGCGGCCGCACCGGCCCGCGCTTGGTCAAAAGCCGCGTACGCCAAGCCATTCAGGAGCGGGTCGACGGCCTCGGTGCGGGCGATTGCGGCCTCGATGACCTCGGCCCGGCCCACCCGGCCGGACCGAAGGGCGTCGGCCAGGCCGACCGCGTCCAGATCGCCAAGGGCATCGTCGCCGAACGCGTGCACGTGTCGCATAGCACTGACGCTAACCCGCGCACCCTGCCGACCGGGAGGTTTCCCGGCTTGTCCGCGGCCGGGGCGGTCAGGCCTCGATCAGGCCTGACCCACCTCGAAGCGAACGAAGCGCGTGACGGTGACACCGGCGTCCTCGAGCAGCGCCTTGACGGTCTTCTTGCTATCGGACACCGACGGCTGCTCTAGCAGCACCGCGTCCTTGAAGAAGCCGTTCAGCCGGCCCTCGACGATCTTGGGCAGGGCCTGCTCCGGCTTGCCCTCCGCCTTGGCGGTTTCCTCGGCGATGCGGCGCTCGCTGGCCACCACGTCCTCGGGCACGTCCTCGCGCGAGAGGTAGCGGGCCTTGAGCGCGGCGATCTGCAGCGCGACGGCGTGAGCCGCCTCGGTGTCCGAGCCCTGGTATTCGACCAGCACGCCGACCGCGGGCGGCAAATCGGCCGCCCGCCGGTGCAGGTAGGTCTCGACGGTGCCGTCGAAGTTCGCGACGCGGCGCAGCTCCAGCTTCTCGCCGATCTTGGCCGAGAGCTCCGCGATGGCCTGCTCGACGGTCTTCGTGCCCGAGGCTTGGTCAATAGAAGAAGCCTTGAGCTCGTCGATGTCCTTGGCCTTCGACGACACGGCCGCCGCCACGATCTGGTCGGCCAGCGCCTGGAACTCCGCGTTCTTGGCGACGAAGTCGGTCTCGCTGTTCAGCTCGATCAGCGCGCCGCCCTGGGCCGCGACCAGACCTTCGGCCGTCGCACGCTCGGCACGCTTGCCGACGTCCTTGGCGCCCTTGATCCGCAGCGCCTCGACGGCCTTGTCGAAGTCGCCGTCGCTTTCGGCCAGCGCGTTCTTGCAGTCGAGCATGCCGGCACCGGTGAGTTCCCGAAGCCGCTTGACGTCGGCAGCGGTGAAGTTCGCCAATGTTCAGCCTTCCTAAGAGGGGTCAGTTGTTGATTCCGGGGTGCCCGCAGCGGCGTCGGTGGGGGCGGTGGTGGTAGCGGACGCCAGCAGCTCCTGCTCCCATTCGGCGAGCGGCTCTGCGGCTTCCGCCTCGGGCTTGCCGTCACCACGGCCGACCCCGGCGCGGGCCTGCAGGCCCTCGGCGACGGCGGAGGCGATCACCTTGGTCAGCAACGCGGCCGAACGGATCGCGTCGTCGTTGCCCGGGATCGGGTAGTCGACCTCGTCGGGGTCGCAGTTGGTGTCCAGGATCGCGATGATCGGGATGTTCAGCTTGCGAGCCTCCGCAACCGCGAGGTGCTCCTTGTTGGTGTCGACGACCCAGATGGCCGACGGCACCTTGGCCATGTCGCGGATACCGCCGAGGCTGCGCTCGAGCTTGTTCTTCTCGCGGGTCAGCATCAAGATTTCCTTCTTGGTGCGGCCCTCGAAGCCACCGGTCTGCTCCATCGCCTCGAGCTCCTTGAGGCGCTGGAGGCGCTTGTGCACGGTGGAGAAGTTGGTCAGCATGCCGCCCAGCCAGCGCTGGTTGACGTAGGGCATGCCGACGCGGGTCGCCTCGGCGGCGACGGACTCCTGCGCCTGCTTCTTGGTGCCGACGAACAGGATGCTGCCACCATGCGCGACGGTCTCTTTGACGAACTCGTACGCCTGGTCGATGAAGGTCAGCGTCTGCTGCAGGTCGATGATGTAGATGCCGTTGCGGTCGGTGAAGATGAACCGCTTCATCTTGGGATTCCAGCGACGGGTCTGGTGCCCGAAGTGGGTGCCGCTGTCGAGCAGCTGCTTCATGGTTACGACGGCCATGGTTGTGCCTTAACTTGTGTCGGTTGTCGCCTGGCATCGGGTGAGGCCGGGCCCTGGCGGCTGCTGCGATGCCGGACCCAGCCGGGAAAACCCGGTCGGGACCGCCCGGCATGCGATTGCGAACTCCTCGTGGAACCAGAGACGCGATGCAGACGCGCGAAGTCAGCCCGCGAACGAGCTGCGACCAGCAGTTTACACCGACTCAGCAGGTGCTTTTACCACGCTTCCCCAACCGGGCCGCTCCTGCACAGACCCGGCGGGACTCGGCTGGACCGGCCGTTCGGGACCCGCTGAACTGCCTGGATGCGGTGGAGTGCGCTGCTGTTGTGTGCGGGCCTGGTCAGCGCGGTGCCGGCGGTTGCCGCTGCGGATCGCCTGCAGTGGCCGCTGCGCCCGCCGCCGGCCGTCGTCCGGGGATTCGACGCCCCGGCCCAGGACTGGCATCCCGGACACCGGGGCGTGGACCTGGCCGGGGCGGCGGGCCAGCCGGTGTACGCCGCGGGCACCGCGACGGTGGTGTTCGCCGGGTCGCTGGCCGGACGGCCCGTGGTGTCGCTGGCCCACCCCGGCGGGTTGCACACCAGCTACGAGCCGGTCCCGGCGAGTGTGCGGGTCGGTCAGCCGGTGACCGCCGCGACCGTGATCGGCGAGCTGGTCGCCGGGCACCCCGGGTGTCCGGCCTCTCGAGCGGGAGGGGCGTGCCTGCACTGGGGCGCGATGTGGGGGCCGGCCTCGGGCGCGCGCTATGTCGATCCGCTCGGCCTGCTGGAATCCACGCCGATCCGGCTCAAACCGCTGCAGCCGTGAGGCGGCTCAGGCCCGGGGGTGGGCCTGGTCGTGCACCGCGCGCAGCCGGGACACCGCGACGTGGGTGTAGAGCTGGGTGGTCGACAGGCTGGAGTGCCCGAGCAGCTCCTGGACCACCCGCAGGTCCGCCCCGCCCTCGAGCAGATGGGTGGCCGCGCTGTGCCGCAGGCCGTGCGGCCCGAGGTCCGGCGCGCCGTCCACCGCCGCGACCGTCTGGTGCACCACCGTGCGCGCCTGGCGGACGTCGAGGCGGCGGCCCCGCGCGCCCAGCAGCAGCGCCGGACCCGACTCCGCGTTGGCCAGGGCGGGACGCCCGTCGGCCAGCCACGCGTCGAGCGCCTCGGCGGCGGGCCGGCCGAACGGCGCGCTGCGCTGCTTGTTGCCCTTGCCCAGCACGCGAACCAGGCGATGGTGGGTGTCGACGTCGTCGATGTCCAGGCCACACAGCTCGCTGACCCGGATCCCGGTGGCGTACAACATCTCGACGATCAGCCGGTCCCGCAGTGCCAGCGGATCACCCTGCTGCGCACCGGATTTGGCGGCGGCCATGGCGTCGGCGGCCTGATCCTGGCGCAGTACCGCGGGCAGGGTGCGGTGCGCCTTGGGGACCTGCAGCCGGGCGGCGGGATCGGCGCTGAGCAGGCCGCGGCGCAGCGCCCACGCGGTGAAGGCCTTGACGGCCGAGGTGCGCCGGGCCAGCGTCGTGCGGGCGACGCCGGCCGCGGCCGCGGCGGACAACCACGAGCGCAGCAGCGGCAGGCTGAGCCCGTCCAGACCCGCGCCGCGGTCGCCGATGAAGGCGAGCAGCGAGCGCAGGTCACCGAGGTAGGCGCGGCGGGTGTGCGCCGAGCGCCCGCACTGCAACTCCAGGTACTCGTCGAACTCTTCGAGGATCGCCTGCACTCCCCCACGGTCGCAGGGAGCAGGTGGGCGCTCTAGTCGACGCGCCGAAGCGTGTCCGGGGTGAGATCTTTGAGCGTGGGATAGCCGTCGACGGCCATGATGAGGTCGGCCTCGGCCAGGATCGAGCGCAGCACGTGCACGATGCCGTCGACTCCCCCGAGCGCCAGGCCATAGGCGTACGGCCGGCCGATGCCCACCGCCGTGGCGCCCAGCGCGAGCGCCTTGACGACGTCGGCGCCGCTGCGGATGCCCGAATCGAACAGCACCGGCAGCCCGTCGGCCGCTTCGACGACCCCCGGCAGGCACGCCAGCGCGGGCAGGCCCCCGTTGGCCTGGCGCCCGCCGTGGGTGGAGCAGTAGATGCCGTCGACGCCGCCGTCCCTGGCGCGCCGGGCGTCGTCGGGGTGACAGATGCCCTTGATGATCAGCGGCAGGTCGGTCAGCGACCGCAGCCACCCGAGGTCGTCCCAGGTCAGCGGGTTCCCGAAGGTGGTCACCCACTGCAGGACGGTGCCTTGCGGGTCCTCTTCCGGCGGGCGCTGCAGGGCGGCGCGAAAGACCGGGTCGCTGGTGTAGTTGCTCAGGCAGAGCCCCCGCAGCTGGGGAAAGTTGGCCGTGGTGAGGTCGCGCGGGCGCCATCCCGGAATCCAGGTGTCCAGGGTGACGATGATGCCCTGGTAGCCGGCGGCCTCGGCCCGCTGCACGAGGCTGGCGGCCAGGTCGCGATCCTTCGGCGTGTACAGCTGGAAGAAGCCGGGGGTGTCACCGAACTGCGCGGCGACGTCCTCCATCGGGTCGGTGGTCAGGGTGGAGACCATCATCGGGACGCCGGTGGCCGCGGCCGCGCGTGCGGTGGCCAGGTCGCCGTGGCCGTCCTGGGCGCAGATGCCGATGACGCCGATCGGTGCCATGAACACCGGCGACGGCAGGGTCAGCCCGAACAGCTCCACCGACAGGTCACGCGCGGCGGCGCCGACGAACATTCGTGGTATCAGGCCCCAGCGATCGAAGGCTTCGCGATTGGCCCGCTGCGTGCGTTCGTCGCCGGCGCCGCCGGTGACGTAGCTCCACACCGACGGTGACATGGCCCGTTCGGCGCGGGCCTCCAGCTCCGCGAACGCCATCGGCAGCGCGGGCGCCACCCCGCCCAGTCCCTTGAAGTAGATCTCGTTCTGGTAATCGCCGAATGCCATGGAACAGACAATGCCAGGCGGCCGTCAGGCTGACGAGTTCGCCGACTCGGCCTGCGCCAGCTCTTTCTTCCACTGCCGGAACGTCTCTTCGGTGCGGCCGCGGCGCCAGTAGCCCGAGATCGACGATGCCCACTTGGCGTCCACGCCACGCTCTTTGCGGATGTAGGGCCGCAGATTGTGCATGACGGCCTGGGCCTCGCCGTGGATGAAGACGTGCACCTGTCCCGGCAGCCACGGGGCGCTCTTGACCGCCTCGATCAGCGGCGCGTGATCGCCGGCACGGTCCTCGGGCACCAGGTCGGCACGCCCACCGCGGTACACCCAGTGCACCTCGACGCCTTCGGGGGCGCTCAGAGCGATCTCGTCTTCTGGGCCCGCGACCTCGATGAACGCCTTGCCGACGGCGCCGGGGGGCAACGCCTCGAGGGCCGCGGCGATGGCCGGCAGCGCCGATTCGTCGCCGGCCAGCAGGTGCCAGTCGGCGGCCGGGTCCGGGGTGTATGCGCCGCCGGGGCCCATCAGGTAGATCGGCTGGCCGGGCTGGGCCGTCGACGCCCACTGCCCCGCCATGCCATGCTCGCCGTGCACCACGATGTCCAGCGTGATCTGGCGCTTGTCGACGTCGACGCGGCGCACGGTGAGGGTCCGCACCGACGGCTTTTTCTCCGGTGGCAGGTCGGCGAAGCTGTCGAGGGTCAGCGGCTCGGGCAACCCGGCCACGTCGACGTCGTCGGCGACGAACACCAGCTTGACGTAGGAGTCGGTGAACTTGCTCGGCACGAAGGCGTCAAAATCCTTGCTCCCGAGCACTATCCGCACCATGTGCCGTGTGAGTTGTTCGGTACCGACGACTTCGAAGCATTGCAGTGGTCGACCTGCCACTTGTCCTCCTGTTCAAACCCCGACCCCCGCTCGACTATACGAGTCGCGCGGTCGCTGCAGCTTGGCCTGCGGACGCCCGGACGATTCGCCACCTCCCCTCCTGCCGCTGCACCAGCCCGGCCAGCTCGAGCATCGCCAGCGGTCCCAGCGCCAGCTCAGGCACCATGCCCGAGGCGACCGCGATCTCGTCGACGGTGACGGCGCCGCGGCCCGGCAGCGCCTCGTAGACCCGGCGTTCGGCGTCGCTGAGGCCGTCGAGCGGCGTCGCGGGGTGCGAATCCTGCGCCGCCAGTTCGCCGATATGGCCGATGAGCTCGATGACGTGGTCGGCCCGGGTCACCAGCTCGGCGCCGTTGCGCAACAGCGCATGGCAGCCCGCCGACGCCGAGGACGTCACGGGTCCGGGCACCGCGGCCACCACCCGCCCCAGCGCCCGCGCCCAGGCCGCGGTGTTGGCCGCGCCGCTGCGCAGGCCGGCTTCCACCACCACGGCGGCCCCGGCCACGGCGGCCACCAGCCGATTGCGGGTCAGGAATCGGTGGCGGGCGGGGCGGATACCTGGCGCGTATTCGCTGAACAGCAGCCCGTGCTGGGCGATCCGGTGCAGCAGCGCGGTGTGACCGCTCGGGTAGGGGACGTCGAGCCCGCCGGCCAGGACCGCGACGGTGATGCCGTCGCAGTCCAGCGCGGCGCGGTGCGCCGCGCCGTCGATGCCGTACGCGCCTCCCGAGACGATCGCGACGTCGCGCTGCGCCAACCCGGCCGCCAGTTCGCCGGCGACGTGCTCGCCGTACGCGGTGGACGCGCGCGTCCCGACCACGGCGGCAGCCCGGTGCGCGACCTCATCGAGCCGGACGGGTCCCAGCGCCCACAACACCATCGGCGGCACCGTCGGCGCACCGCCACCCGGGCGCGGTGCGGCACCGTGGAATGCGGCGAACGCCAGCAGCGGCCATTCGTCGTCGTCAGGGGTGATCAACCGGCCGCCGCGCCGGGCGAGTAGCTCGAGATCGGCTGCACTGCAGTCGATTTCTCGCCTGGCCTCGGTGCGGCGAGCCAGGTCGTCGTCGACCAGGCCACGGCGGACCCGTTCGGCCGCCTCGACCGGGCCGACGCCCCGCACCAGCGCGGCGAGTTCGGCGCAGGGCGGCTCGGCCACCCGGGACAGATACGCCCAGGCGCGCAGCGCGGGGTCGTCGAGCGCCGTCGTCATCGCCGCGCCCCCCGGGCCAAGAACGCGCCAAGAATCCTTTGAGCCCCGCGCGCGAGTGTGGTGTCATCAGCCGCCCGCCGCACGCCGGCCCGCAACGAACGGAACGACCCATGATCCTCGACCTGCCGATGGTGTACAGCGTGTCCGAGCGCCCAAAGAACCCCTGGGCCGTCGCGGCGTTCGTGCTCAGCCTGGTCAGCTGGATCGGTTTTCCCATTCCCGTGATCAGCATCGGCCTGGCCTGCCTCGGGCTGCGCGAGATGGAACACCGGGGCGAAAGTGGCCGTGCCATGGCCCAATTCGCCCGTGCGTTCGCGATTCTGGTGAGTGTCGCGATAGCGGTGCGGGGTGGGCACACCGATTGGCTGAGCATGGCGCGCTGGTAGCGCGCCCGGGCGCTGCGTCGCCGGGCTCATCGCTGCGCCCCGGGTTGACGGAAGCTCAGTGCGGCGGCGACTTCGTCGGTCCCGGGCGACGTGCGGCCCGCCAGGTCGGCCAGGCTCCACGCGACCCGCAACGTGCGGTCGAGGCCACGGATGCTGAGCAGCCCGCGGTCCAGCGCGCGTTGCAGCGGCTCCATGGCCGCGTGGCTGGGACGGAACTTCCGGCGCAGCAGCGTCCCGCTGACTTCACCGTTGGTGCGAAACCCGTGCGGTAGCCAGCGCTGCGCGGCGGCCGCGCGGGCCTGCGCGACCCGGCGGCGAACCTGCGCGGTCGATTCGGCGTCCCCACCCGCGAACGCCCCGGCTTTCACCTGATGCATCTGCACGCGCAGGTCCACCCGATCCAGCAGCGGTCCCGAGAGCTTGCCCAGGTAGCGGCGCTTGGCCGCCGCCGCGCAGATGCAGTCCTGCGGGTCGGCCGGCGCGCACGGGCACAGGTTGGCGGCCAGCACCAGCTGGAACCGGGCGGGATAACACGCCACGCCGTCGCGGCGGGCCAGGCGAATCTCGCCGTCCTCCAACGGTGTTCGCAGGGCCTCCAGCGCGCTGACCCGGATCTCGGCGCACTCGTCGAGGAACAGCACCCCGCGATGTGCGCGGCTGACCGCGCCCGGGCGCGCCATCCCGGACCCACCGCCGACCAGCGCGGCGACGCTGGAACTGTGATGGGGCGCCACGAACGGCGGCCTGGTGATCAACGGGGTGTCGCCCGACAACAGCCCGGCCACCGAGTGAATCGCGGTCACTTCCAGGGACTCGTCGTCCGTCAGCGGCGGCAGCAGCCCCGGAAGGCGTTGCGTGAGCATCGTTTTGCCGACGCCGGGCGGGCCGGTGAGCATCAGGTGGTGCGCCCCGGCGGCGGCCACCTCTACCGCGAACCGCGCCTGGGTCTGCCCGACCACATCGACCAGGTCCGCCGCGGGCTCGCCGTCCGTGGGTTTGACGTCGATCCGGCCGTCGAGGGCGCCGGTGCCGCTGAGCCACTTGTGTAGCTGCTTCAGGGTCCGCACGCCCCACACGTCGATGCCGTCGACCAGGCTGGCCTCGGCGAGGTTGTCCACGGGAACCACCACGGCCGGCCAGCCGTCGCGCTTGGCGGCCAGCACCGCCGGCAGCACGCCGCGCACCGGCCGGACCCGGCCGTCCAGGGACAGCTCGCCGAGCAGCACCGTCTTCTCCAGCCGGTCCCAGGGGTTTTTGCGCTGCGCCGAGAGCACCGCGGCGGCCAGGGCGATGTCGTAGACCGACCCCATCTTGGGCAGGGTCGCCGGCGACAGCGCCAGGGTGAGCCGTGCCTGGGGCCAGGAGTTGCCACAGTTGGTGACGGCGGCCCGGACGCGGTCGCGAGACTCCTGCAGGGCGGCGTCGGGCAGGCCCACCAGGTGCACGCCCGGCAGCCCGGAGGTGATATCGGCTTCGATCTCCACGGTCTGCCCGTCCACGCCGTGCACCGCGACGGAGAACGCGCGTCCCAACGCCATCAGCCGATCCCTTGCAGGTGGGTGATCTCGGGGGTGCGGCAGCGCCCGACCCGCACCCCGATCACGTCGATGCGGATCGCGGCCCAGCGCTGGTGCTGGCCGGCCAGCCACAGCCCGGCCAGCCTGCGCAACCGCCGCACCTTGCGCGGGGTGACAGCGTGCGCCAGCCCGCCATAACCGTCGCCGGTGCGGGTCTTCACCTCGACGAACACCACCGTCGAGGTGGCGTCGTCGCGGGCGATGATGTCGAGTTCGCCGTAGCGGCAGCGCCAATTGCGCTGCAGGATGCGCAATCCCATCCGGGTCAGGTGATCCACGGCGAGCGCCTCACCCATCGCCCCCAGCTGGATCCGGGTCATGGTCGTTTCGGTTGTCATGCGGGCCACGGTGCCCGGTGACCCCGACGGGACGGGCCGTCGACGCCACCCGAGGCCGCCCGCGGCCCCCGGTTATCCCCAGTGCGGCGTCCATCCACAGCTGGCGCAGAAACGCTAGCGGCGATCGCAAGCGCGGCGTAGCCGGGCGCCGCGGGTCGCCGCCATCGACCTAGCGGCGATCGCAAGCGCGGCGTCGCCGGGCGCCGCGGGTCGCCGCCATCGACCTAGGTGATCCGATCCGCCCTGGTGTAGATGTTCATCGAGTCCTCCCGCAGGAACGCCACCAGCGTGATGCCGGACTCCTCGGCCAGCGAGACCGCCAGCGACGACGGCGCGGACACGGCCGCCAGCACCGGAATCCCGGCCATCACGGCCTTCTGCGTCAACTCGAACGACGCCCGCCCGCTGACCAGCAACACGGTGGACTGCAGCGGCAATCGCCGGTGCTCGGTCGCCCAGCCGACCACCTTGTCGACCGCGTTGTGCCTGCCGACGTCCTCGCGCACCACCAGCATCGCGCCGTCCGCGCCGAACAACGCCGCAGCGTGCAGGCCCCCGGTGCTGTCGAAAACCTTTTGCGCGGAACGCAATTGACCGGGCATCGCCTCGAGGGTGGCTGCGGCCACGGTCGCGCGATCGATGCCGGGCGAGAACCGGCTGAGCAGTCGCACCGCGTCGAGTGAGGCCTTGCCGCACACGCCGCACGACGAGGTGGTGTAGAAGTTGCGGGTGACGTCGAGAACGGGCTTCGGTACGCCGGGGATCAGGGTCACGTCCAGCACGTTGTACGTGTTCGCGCCGTCGTCGTCGCGCCCGGCGCAGTAGCGGATGCTGTGCACGTCGTCGCGGCCCGCGATGACGCCCTCGGTGAGCAGAAAGCCTTGGGCGAGTTCGAAATCCGATCCCGGGGTGCGCATCGTCACGGTGACCGCCGCGCCGTCGACCCGAATCTCCAACGGCTCCTCGACGACCAGGGTTTCCGGTCGGGTGATCGCTTCACCGGCGGACAGATGCGTCACCCGCCGGCGCGACGTGACGTGACCCACTAGGCGATTTCACCGCCGGCGGCGACGTCGCGAGACGCGGCGAAACGCTCAAGTCCCATCGGATCAAACTACCTTGGCCGGCGGGCGGGCGCCGAGCAGAACAACGCTCTCACACCCCCGAGGCCAGCGCTTCCAGCGTCTCGGCCGACGAGTGCAGCGGGCGCCAGCCCAGCTGGGTCTTGGCCTTGGTGGTGTCCATGACCATCGACGTCCGCGCGGTGTGCAGCCATTCCAGCATGGACGGCACCCGCGGCACCCGTGAGATCGCCGCCGAGGCCGCCGTGGCGGCGACGGCGGGAACCCGCACCGGCCGGCCACCCAGCGCCCTGGCCACATCGGCCACGGTCACGACCCCGTCACCGGCGATGTTGTACACCCCCGGCGGCGCCGGGGCGGTGGCCGCCAGGGCGATCGCCGTCGCGACGTCATCGTGGTGGACCAGCTGCAGGGGGTAACCCGGATCGGGCACCACGGGCTTGAGCACCGGGACGGCCTTGACCACCGCACGCACCGGGCCGGGCAGCTGGTTCCACGGCATGGCGTCGGCCAGCGCGGTGGCCTTCGGGCCCGCGACGATGCACGGCCGTAGAACGAACACCTCGAGCGGCGAATCCTTGGTGATGTCGGCCAGCAGCGCCTCGCAGGCCGCCTTCTGCTCGGAGTAGTAGTGCTCGGCGGACCCGCGGGGGGCGACGTCCT
The DNA here is from genome assembly GCF_001673055.1 of Mycobacterium sp. 1245801.1. Lineage (NCBI taxonomy): Bacteria > Bacillati > Actinomycetota > Actinomycetes > Mycobacteriales > Mycobacteriaceae > Mycobacterium > Mycobacterium sp. 1245801.1. The sequence goes on along the minus strand of NZ_LZKY01000157.1, from coordinate 1,170 downwards.
CGGTCAGCGGGACGGGATTGTCGGAGTGGTAGCCGTACGCCGCCACCGACGAGGTGTACACCAGGCGGCGCGGCCGCTCGGCGGCCACCGTCGCCTCGAACAGATTGCGGGTGCCCTGCAGGTTCACCCGGGCGCTCTCGTCGCGCGACCCCATGATGATGAAGGCCAGGTGGATCACCACGTCGGCCCGCGCGACCAGGGCGTCGACGGCCTCACGGTCCAGGATGTCGCCCTGCTGGTAGGTGGTTTTCAGCCAGCCGCGCGACGACGGGTCGAACGGCCGGCGGGCCATCCCGATGATCGCGTCGACGGCGGGCTCGCGTTCCAGCGCCGTCACCGCGGAGATACCGATCTCCCCGGTTGGTCCGGTCACCGCGACGGTCACTCCCATTCAGAACGTCCTTCCCTCCCGCGGCCAGCCGAAACCTCGCGCACGTGGTAGAACCATCTTTCCAATGTCTCGCGATTCGTGAGTGTTTGGACGTGCCTTCCGCGCATCGTCAGCGGGTTTGGCGGTCATCGGTGACCAGCAAGATCCCCGAGATCGGCGCATCAGGACGAAACGGCGTGTAAGGCTGGTACCGGCGGCGGATAATCTACGGCGATCGAACGCGGATAACACCGCCGACACCGCAGGAACGAGGCATGACATGGCGGACCAATCGATGACTGGCGCGGACGCACCCGCGACGGGCGGAGAGAAGGCCGACCCGGCGACGGTTTTCGCCGCCCTCGCAGAAATCATTTATCAGGGCTCCGACGCCAACCAGATGTATGCGGCCATCTGCATCGCCGCCACTCTGACAGTCCGTGGCTGCGACCACGCCAGCCTGTTGGTGCGCGAGAACGACAAATACATCACCGTGGGCGCCAGCGACCGGCTCGCCAAACAGATCGACGACATCGAAAGGCGGGCCGGCGACGGCCCCTGCATCGACGCCATCGAAGAGGAGACGCCGCAGATCGACACCGACCTGACGACCCCCTCGCTGTGGCCGCGACTGGCGAAAATCCTGGTCGCGGAGACCCCGGTGCGCGGCGCGATGGGGTTCCGCCTCCTGATCGACAAACGCAAGGGGGCGGCGCTGAACCTGTTCAGCGACACCCCGAACATGTTCGACTCCGAGTCCGCCGGGCGGGCCGCGGTGCTGGCCGCGTTCGCCAGTGTCG
>NZ_LZKY01000156.1:0-603 GCF_001673055.1 Mycobacterium sp. 1245801.1 | reverse complement strand
AGGCCGCCGAGTTTGTCCACCGCGCGGCGGCGCAACAGGACCGTCTCCACCAGGATCGCGGCGCGGTCACCGAATCGGGCGCGGGCGGCGGCGACGTCGGCGACCCGGGTGGCGTCGGTCAGCTCGAGCCGGGCGACCTGGAGCGGATGGCCGCCAACGCCGGGGCCGCCCAGGTGCGGACCGTCAGCGAGGAGTTCACCGCCGCGATGTTCGGCTGGCCGGTGCGCACCTTCGAGGCGTCGGTGCCGCCCGGGCGGCTGGGCTGGGGCTGGGCGAAGTTCGCCTTCAACGGCTGGAAGACGCTGAGCTGGGTGGACGCCAACGTGTGGCGCCGTGTGGTGCCGAAGGGCTGGTTCTACAACGTGATGGTGACCGGGGTCAAACCCTCCTGAGTGGTGGGCTGCGGTTCAGCGCGCAAGACGTCGGCTACCTGCGGTCGGCCGCGGGTGCCGCGGCGCTGGCGGAGGTCGCCCGGCTCGAGCTGACCGACGCCACCCGGGTCGCCGACGTCGCCGCCGCCCGCGCCCGATTCGGTGACCGCGCCGCGATCCTGGTGGAGACGGTCCTGTTGCGCCGCCGCGCGGTGGACAAACTCGGCGGCCT
>NZ_LZKY01000155.1:0-870 GCF_001673055.1 Mycobacterium sp. 1245801.1 | reverse complement strand
TTCCAGGCCATGTCGAAGCGCTTGCGGGCCTGTTCGAATTCTTCTTGGGCTGCGGTGGAGCATCGGCCGGCAGCATGGAAAGCCTCCGCAAGGCTCGAAATCTGCGCGGGGCTGCCGGCCTGCAAGCTCTGGTTAATCGCCCACGGATCACCACCGGCCTGAGCGATCAGACCGGCAACGCTAATCCATTTCAGCTGCATTGCACCGCCCGTAAAACCGCACCCTGTTCTTCTGGAGCAGCTATGACGCTACCTCGTGGTAACCTCTCCACGCCGGTTCAAGCCGACGCTGCGGTGCAATTTGCCGCCGTTCGCTCGTCGAGCGCCTGATCGATCAATGTGGTACTGGAATGCCGTCGCAGAGTTATCGAGCCGCTAGGCGCGCTCGCGTCACCAGGCGGATTCGCCATCGATGGTCGCGAGGTCTCGCATGGGTAGAAAATTACGGGCGGACGCCGTTGGCCGCTATTCACTATGTACTAGCCTCGACGCAGCGCAGACACGGCTTCATCTCACTAGCGAATCCCAGCGACGTCAGGCCGGTCCGACGACGATCTGCCTCAAACCGATGCTGACGGCCGCATAAAGTCGGTGGTCTTACGCCAGCGATCAGTCACCTTCGAGATAAAGAATCTGCGCCGTTCGCCGGGGTGAAGTGAGCGAAGCGCTGCCTCGGCTTAGCATTCGGACATGCGCGATATCGAAGCGATTGACGCCGATCTGCAGTTGGTGTCGCGCGCTTGGTGCGCGGCTTTGGTGGCAAATGATCACGCACCGAGTACCACCCTGATCGACCAGCTTCGCGAGGAGCGACAGCAGTGAGGCGCTGCGTCCGGAACTGACATGACCGGATACCACTAGAGGTAGCGTC
>NZ_LZKY01000154.1:0-12178 GCF_001673055.1 Mycobacterium sp. 1245801.1 | reverse complement strand
CTGCGCCGGAGTGCGCGACGACGCGCCGGTCGGCGGGAAGCAAGCCGTGACGATCTCGGCCCGGCTACGGGCCCCCACCCGGCTACGGGGCGCCGCCCCGGCCCGCGTTCAGCGTCGGTGACGCGTTCGGCTGGGCCTGGAACGCATTCACCAAAAACCCTGTGGCGCTGATCGTTTCGGCTCTCGTCTACGGGGTGCTGTTCGGCATCGCGTCCGCCCTGGTCGGCCTGAGTCAAAGCGTGGGTTCCACCACGAACAGCTCCGACGACGACTACTTCACCTTCACCGCGAACCTCAACGGCGGTGGGCTGGCGCTGCTCATCCTCGGCTATCTGGTCGCCTACCTGGTGGGGGCGTTCGCCCAGTCCGCTTTCCTGTCCGGCTGCCTGGATCTGGCCGACGGGCGGCCGGTGTCCATCGGGTCCTTCTTCAAGCCGCGCAACTTCGGCACGGTGTTTCTGGCCGCGCTGCTGGTCGGCATCCTCACCTCGATCGCCTCGGCGTTGTGCTTCCTGCCCGGGCTGATCCTGGGGATCTTTGCCCAATTCACCATCCCCTACGCCATCGACCGGTCCGAGCAGCCGATCAAGGCCCTCACCTCCAGCTTCTCCACCGTCACAGCGAACTTCGGCAACGCCCTGCTGGTCTGGCTGGTCGAGGTGGCGCTGTTCTTGGTGGGCTTCCTGGTGTGCGGCGTCGGCCTGCTGGTGGCGGCCCCGGTCGCCTCCCTGTTCGGGATCTACGCCTACCGCAAGCTATCCGGCGGACATGTGGTCCCGGTGCAGCAGGCGGGATACCAGTCCGGTCCGCCGCCCGGGCCCGCGCCGGCCTAGCGCCGCGCGCAGGTCTTTCGATTACGGCCGCGCTCGCCGCGTTTGCGGTGCGCTGCGCCGGGTCGGCGCGTGTGATGGGATCGGCGATTATGAACATCAAAGTGGCGCTGGGGCTCCCCTCCGGCCACACCTTTGATTGGCCTTTGCCGACATGACATTCGGCACCGGCGCACCGGCTGGACCCGGCTCGATGGCGGGCACCGCACGCTATGACGCCGACCGGCTGCTGGCCGGCTACCGCGCCGCGCGCGCCCAGCAAGCGCTGTTCGACCTGCGGCACGGCCCGGCGAGCGGCTACGACGAATTCGTCGACGGGGACGGCAACGTCCGCCCGGCGTGGGGCGAACTGGCCGACGCCATCGCCGAGCGTGGCCGCGCCGGGCTGGACCGGCTGCGCTCGGTGGTGCGCGACCTGATCGACAACGACGGCATCACCTACACCGACGTCGAGCCCGGCGGCCGGGCCCTAGAGCCCAGACCCTGGCAGCTGGACACCCTGCCGATCGTGCTGTCCGCGGCCGACTGGGAGGTGCTCGAGGCCGGCCTGCTGCAGCGGTCCCGGGTGCTCGACGCGGTGCTGGCCGACCTGTACGGGCCGCGCAGCCTGCTCACCGAGGGCGTGCTGCCCCCGGAACTGCTGTTCGGTCATCCCGGCTACGTGCGCGCGGCCAACGGCATCGAAATCCCGGGCCGTCACCAGCTTTTCATGCACGCCTGCGATGTCAGCCGACGACCGGACGGCGCCTTCATGGTCAACGGCGACCGCACCCAGGCCCCGTCCGGCGCCGGGTACGCCCTGGCCGACCGGCGCGTCGTCGCGCACTCGATTCCCGACCTCTACGAACGAATCGCGCCGCGGCCCACGACACCGTTCGCCCAGGCGCTGCGGCTGGCGCTGATCGACGCCGCACCCGATGACGCCCAGGACCCCGTGGTGGTGGTGCTGTCGCCGGGCATCTACTCCGAGACCGCGTTCGATCAGGCCTATCTGGCCACCCTGCTGGGTTTCCCGATGGTGGAAAGCGCCGACCTGGTGGTGCGCGACGGCATGTTGTGGATGCGCTCGCTGGGCACCTTGAAACGCGTCGACGTGGTGCTCCGCCGGGTCGACGCCGACTACACGGATCCGCTGGACCTGCGCGCCGACTCCCGGCTCGGGGTGGCCGGTCTGGTGGAGGCGCAGCACCGCGGGACGGTGACCGTGGTCAACACCCTGGGCAGCGGGATCCTGGAAAACCCTGGGCTACTGCGCTTTCTGCCCGCCATGGCCGAGCACCTGCTGGCCGAAACCCTGCAGCTGCCCACCGCGCAGGTCTATTGGGGCGGCATCGCCAGTGAACGCTCACACCTGCTGGGCAAGCTGTCGTCGTTGTTAGTGAAGTCCACCGTCGGCGCGGAAACCATTGTCGGCCCGGCGCTTTCGTCACACCAGCTGAGCCGGTTGGCCGCGCGCATCGAGGCGATGCCCTGGCAGTGGATCGGCCAGGAGCTGCTGCAGTTCTCGTCCGCGCCCACCGACCACGCCGGCGTGCTGTCGTCGGCGGGCGTCGGCATCCGGCTGTTCACCGTCGCCCAGCGGGGCGGTTACGCGCCGATGATCGGCGGCATCGGTTATGTGCTGGCCCCCGGGCCGGCCGCGTATGTCTTGAAAACCTCTGCGGCGAAGGATGTCTGGGTGCGGCCCACCGAGCGGGCACACGCCGAGGCGATCAGCCTTCCGACGCCGGAGGCACCGGCGAAGACGGCCGCGGGCACCTGGGCCGTCAGCTCACCACGCGTGTTGTCCGACCTGTTCTGGATCGGCCGTTACGGTGAGCGAGCGGAAAGCATGGCGCGGCTGCTCATCGTCGCCCGCGACCGGTTCCACGTCTACCGCCACCATCAGCAGAGCGAGGAAAGCGAATGCGTGCCGGTGCTGATGACGGCGCTGGGCCGCATCACCGGCACCGACATCGCGGCCGACAGCGACGGCGACCACGCCGAAATGATCGCCATCGCCCCGTCCACGCTGTGGTCGCTCACCGTCGATCCGCACCGGCCCGGCTCCCTGGTGCAATCGGTGGAGGGTCTGGCGCTGGCGGCGCGGGCGGTGCGCGACCAGATGTCCAACGACACCTGGATGGTGCTGGCCGGCGTGGAGCGCGCGCTGGCGCTGAAAAGCGAACCGCCGGAATCGCTTTCGGAGGCCGACGCGCTGCTTACCGGGGCGCAGACCCAGACGCTGGCCGGCATGCTGACGCTGTCGGGGGTGGCCAACGAGTCGATGGTGCGCGACGTGGGCTGGACGATGATGGACATCGGCAAGCGGATCGAACGCGGGCTGTGGCTGACGGCGCTGCTGGGGGCCACCCTGACCGTGGTCCGCGGCGCCGCGGCCGAACAAACCATCATCGAGTCCACCCTGGTGGCGTGCGAGTCCTCGGTCATCTATCGGCGCCGCACGGTGGGCAAGGTCAGCGTGGCCGCCATGGCCGAACTGATGCTGTTCGACGCGCAGAACCCGCGGTCGCTGCTGTACCAGGTGGAGCGGTTGCGGATCAACCTCAAGGACCTGCCCGGCTCCTCGGGCTCGTCGCGCCCGGAACGGCTGGTGGATGAGATCGGCACGCTGCTGCGGCGGTCCCATCCCGCCGAGCTGGAACGGGTCAGCGACGACGGCCGCCGCGCCGAGTTGGCGGAGCTGCTCGATGCGGTGCATGTCGAGCTGCGCAACCTGGCCGAGGTCATCACCACCACCCAGCTCACGCTGCCCGGTGGCATGCAACCACTGTGGGGTCCCGGCGTACGTCGGGCGATGCCGGCCTAGCCGGACGACGATGCGGCCTAGCCGGCGATCGCCGCGGGTCCCCTGGCCTCCGAGGTGATCTCGTCGATCACGGTGTGGATGAACTTCATCTTCTCCAGCACCGCGGCCGGCAGCACGAACGGGTAGAGGTCGTCGTGGCCCATCGAACGGTTCACCATGTTCAGCGACCACGACAACGGCAGCCACATGTCGATGATCGTCTGAAAAGCGCTGGGCCCCAAGACCGGCCGGTCGAAGGTCGCCGTCGCCGGTGCGAATCCGCACCACGCCGAGGTGTCCAGCGCGTCGCGGATGTGCAGGTAGTGGGCGAACGTCTCGGCCCAGTCCTCGGCGGGATGCATGGTCGCATACGACGACACGAAGTCGTCCTGCCATCCCTGCGGCGGGCCGTCGCTGTAGTGGCGGTCCAGCGCCGCCTGGTAGTCGGCGTCGGGATCGCCGAACAGCTCGTTGAACTGCGCCAGGTAGTCGCTCGACGGGGCGATCAACCGGTAGAAGTAGTAGTGCCCGATCTCGTGGCGGAAGTGCCCGAGCAGGGTGCGGTAGGGCTCGTCCATCTCGACCCGCAGCTGCTCGCGGTGCACGTCGTCGCCTTCGGCCAAATCCAGTGTGATGACGCCGTTGTCGTGTCCGGTCATCACCTTCTCCTTGGCGCTGGACAGCAGATGAAACGCCAGGCCCTGCTGCGGATCCTCGTCGCGGCCGATGATCGGCAGCTTCAGCTCGTGCAACTCGACGATCAGCCGGCGCTTGGCCGCCTCGGCCCGGGCGAACTCGGCCAGCCCGGCGGTGTCGGCGTCGTTGGGGCGCACCGTGGTCAGCGAGCACGACTCGCACAGCCGGCCGTAGTTGTTCTTCGGCACCAGCCAATTGCACTCGGCCAGATGCAGGTTGCCGCACAGCTGGTACTCGTCGGCGTCCACGGCGCCGGCGTGCTCGCCTTCGTTGCCCCGGGCGATCACCAGCAGTGCCATCTGGTTGAGGGAGAAGCCCAGTGCGCTGCCGCACGACAGGCACGCCGAATTCTCGAATGCCAGACGCTGACCGCAGTTGGGGCAGTGGAAATCACGCATAAAGCACATCACCTTCGAAAGGCACCACGTCGACGGCGACGTCGATCACGCTGTGTTCTGAGTTGGTATAGATGATCCCCCGCAGCGGCGGGACGTCGGCGTAGTCGCGTCCCCGGCCCACGACGATGTAGCGCTCGTCGACCATCTGGTCGTTGGTGGGATCAAGCCCCAGCCACTCGAATTGGCCTGCCTGCTGCGGTGTCCACACCGCCGCCCAGGCGTGGGTGGCGTCGATGCCGATCATTCGATCCTTTCCGGGTGGCGCGTCGGTGGCCAGGTATCCGGAAACGTAACTGGCCGCCAGACCGTTGGCTCGCAGGCAGGCGATCGCCAGCCTGGCAAAGTCTTGACATACCCCTTCCCGGGCGGCCAGAACCTCTTTGACTCCGGTGGAAATCGTTGTCGATCCCGACCGGTAGGTGAAGTCGGTGAAGATGCGCGACGTCAGATCCCGCAGCACCTCGATCAAGGGACGGCCGGGGGTGAAGCTGGACGCCGCGTAGTCGCGGATCTCGTCGGTGATCTCGGGCGGATTCAGGTCCAGGGTGAACTCGGTCGCCAGCGCCCCGCTGCGTCCGACCGGACGGGCCGATTCCCACGGTTGGGCCGCCGGCCCGGCGCCGTACAGGTCCGGGCCGGGCGGGTAGACGTCGACGATCGAATCGCTGGTCACCTTCAGGGCGCGGTGCGGCTCGGTGACATGGAAGTAGGAGCTGACGTTGCCGTAGCTGTCCTCGCTGGTGGAGCTGTCGCCGGGGGCCGGCTCGATCATCAGCCGGTGCGCGACGCAGCGCTGCCGCAGCGAGTCGCGCGGGGTGAGGAATCCGCGACCGTAAGAGCTGGTCACGACGTCGGAGTAGCGGTACTCGGTGCGGTGGGTCACCCGATGGCGACGGGCGGCCCCGCCGCCGTGTCCGCCTGGTTCTGCTGGCAAGCGCGTCCTCCTGTCCACCGCTGATCTCATCACATGCCGCCCGCTCGCGTGGGGTCCGCAGACCGCGCGGTTGGCCACCGTTTGCCGATCCGGCGGCACTCACGCCAAAACGGGAGCACAATCGTGTTGTGGCCACGTGGGGCGAGGTCGCCCGCATCGTTGGTGAGCTGGCACTCACCTCCGAGCCGTCACCGCACGACTGGCGGGTCGGCAAGAAGTTGCTGGCCTGGGAGCGGCCGCTGCGGCCGTCGGAACGTGAGGCGCTGGAACGCAACGGTCTCCCATCCCCGCAGGGCGACATCCTCGGTGTCCGGGTGTCCGACGAGGGCGTGAAGTTCGCGCTGATCGACGACGAACCGCGGATCTACTTCACCACCCCGCATTTCGACGGCTATCCCGCGGTGCTGGTCAACCTGGCCGAGATCTCGGTGCGCGACCTCGAGGACCTGATCACCGAGGCGTGGCTGACCCAGGCCCCGCGCAAGTTGGTCCAGGAGTTCCTGGCCGACTCGCGCTGAATCGCTCACACGGTTCGAAGGTCGATGACCCGTTGCAGGTCATCGACGCAGGCGCTGACGACGTCCGCGAGGATCACCTGCGCCTTCTCCCGCGCCCCGGACTGCAGTTGCGCGGCGTGGTGGCGCGCCGAGGCCGTGTACGCGCACGCGCCCGCGGGGTCGGGATCGGCCAGCGCGGTCGCCGCCGCCAGCACCACCAGCACGGTGTGCACGGACTGCGGCAGGCGCCCGCGCCCGCCGTCTTCACCGGGTGCGACGGCGCGGACCAGCTGGAGCACCGAACCGGCCAACAGCGCCACGTGCACAGCCTGATGGTCGGCCGCCGAGATCGCCTCCCGCAGCCCCCAGCGCCGCGGCGCGATGGTGACGACGTGACGCGCGGTGGTGCGCGCCTCGAGCAGCCCGCTGAGCTGTTCGTGCACCCGGTCGACGGCCGCCAGCGGCCAATCCGGCGGCGGCGCCTTGCGTCCGGCGGCGACGTCCGCCGCCCGCGCCATTACGTCGTGCAGCACGCCGAGCACCCCGACGCGTGCGTTGCGCAGCACCTTGCGCGGGTCTGCGGGGAACAGCAGGACGGCGAAGACGATGGCCACCGCACCACCGATCAGCGCGTCGAAGATACGTTCAAACCCGACGCCGCCGCGGTACAGCGCCAGCACCAGGATCGCCGACACCACCGTCTGGTTGGCGAACATCATCCCGTGCCCGATGAAGCCGCCCCCGATGAACACCGCGGCGCCCAGCGCCACCACGGCGGCGACCCCGATGGGCACGTCCCCCGGCCCGAGCAGGCCCTGCACCAGCGAGCCCACCCCGATACCCAGGGTCACCCCGATCATCATCTGGATGGCGCGCTGCGCCCGGAGCACGTTGCTGGTCGACAACGACACCGCGGCGGCGATCGGCGCGAAGAACGGCTGCGGGTGCTGCAGGACGTCATGGGCCAAATACCAGGACAGGCCCGCGGCCACCGCGGTCTGCACCAGGTTGAACCAGACCGTCCGCAGCCGCTTACTGCCGGCACGCGCGACCGCGGCAACCAACGAGGGCGCCGCCGGCCGCGAAGTGCCCACCGGCTAGGTCCGGATTAACTCGAACAGCGGGATCACCCGGCTGGTCTTGGCCTGGTACTCGGCGAAGCCCGGCGCGACGGCGGTGACCTTGTCGAAGAGCGCGGCGCGCTCGTCGGCGGGCAGCTCGCGCGCGGTCACGTCGAACGCTTGCACCCCCTGCGGGGCGCCGACCTCGACCCGCGCCTGGGGGTTGGCCCGCAGGTTGTGCACCCAGGCCGGGTCCTTGGGCGCGCCGGCGAAGGAGCCGATGATGATGAGCTTGCCGTCGATCTCGAAATAGGCCAGCGGCGACACCCGGGGCTGGCCCGACTTGGCGCCGGTGGTGTGCAGCAACAGCAGGCTGGCGCCCTCGAACTGGCCGCCGACCTTGCCGTCGTTGGCCCGGAATTCGTCGATGATGCTCTTGTTGAATGCGTTGACGTTCTCGGCGTCAGGGGTTTGAGTCATGCCCGGTCAACCTTGCCCGGCTCGGCGTCTATTCCGCTCGACAAACACCCGGACACGGTAATGGGTTTTGACGGCGGCTGAAAGCCGCCGATGAAACGGCGACCTCACGGCCAGGCCGAGGCAAAGGTGATCACCAGGACATCGCGCTGGGCCGGCATCGAGCCGTCGATCGGCCGGATCGGGGACACTCCGTGCAGGGTGCGACGGTCGTCGCCCAGCAGCAACGCGCCGGGATCGGCCAGCGTCGTCACCAGCAGCTCTCGGCCGTCGGCGTCGCACACCGTGCTCTCGCCGCCGCTGGCGTTGCGCCGCCCCACCAGCAGGGAGCTGACCAGGGTGACGCCGTCGCGGTGCATGCCCTCGGGCGTCGGGCGCCCGCCCTGCTCCATCGAGGACAGGGTGCGAAACGGATGCACCTTGACGTTCCAGTTCACGACGTCGTCCAGGGCCGACGCGACCCGGGACAGTAGCCCGATCACCTTGTACAGCAAGGGATCCCCGGCGAACGCGGCCGTCAGCGGCTCAAACTCGCGCTGCCTGCCGACGTAGAGGGGGTTGGAGTCCTCCGGCTGCACGAACGTGTGCTCGGGAATGGGGCGCAGCGCCCCGTCACGAAACGAGTACTGGCCGTAGCGACGCAGCCGCCGCACCCCCAACTCCGCCGCGTACGCGTCGGGCGCCAGCCGTTCCCAGTGCCGGGCGAACCGCTTCCAGTCCTCACGCCCCGCACCCAGGCTTCGCTTCACCTCGACGGCGGGCAGCAGCGCGGCTCCGGCCATGGCAACCTGCTGGGCCGCGGCGGCCACCGGGTCGGCGTTCGCCCGCTGCACGGAAAGAATGCGGGTCACCGCGCGGGGATACCGCACCGGGCGAGCCGCAAACCCGCTCGCCTTCGGGGTAACGCTGCCGGGCCGGGCGCATCTCGGGCAGGATATGCAGCATGGCCGATCAACCCGAGGTGCGCAGCGACAAAATCACCGTGCCGCAACGCATGGACGCGAACCACGTGCGCGCGCTGGCGATGCAGAAGGCGCAACACAAGGTGAGGCGGGGCCACCGGGTGTCCGATCTGGAACTCGGTGACAGCAGCCCAGTTGGCGGCCAAGACGTGGAGTGGTCTTACACCTACCGAGTGGTATAGGCGCCGCTAACCGCGCCCGGGCTTGGCGTCTATCCCGGACTCCTTGCGCTGCTGCGCGGTGATCGGCGCGGGCGCCTCGGTGAGCGGGTCCACGCCGCCGCCGGTCTTCGGGAAGGCGATCACCTCGCGGATCGAGTCGACGCCGGACAGCAGCGCGTTGATCCGGTCCCAGCCGAACGCGATCCCGCCGTGCGGGGGCGCACCAAAGGTGAACGCCTCCAACAGGAATCCGAACTTCTCCTGGGCCTCGGCGTGGTCCAGGCCCATCACCGCGAACACCCGTTCCTGGATGTCGCGGCGGTGGATACGAATCGACCCGCCGCCGATCTCGTTGCCGTTGCAGACGATGTCGTACGCGTCGGCGAGCACGTTGCCGGTATCGGTCTCGATGTCGCCCTCGTGGCCGGGCTTCGGCGAGGTGAACGCGTGATGCACGGCGGTCCACGCCCCCGAGCCGACGGCCACGTCACCCGCGGCGGTCGCGTCGTCGGCCGGCTCGAACAGCGGCGGGTCCACCACCCAGACGAACGCCCAGGCGCCCGCGTCGATCATTCCCAGCCGGTGGGCGATCTCGCCGCGCGCGGCCCCCAGCAGCGCCCGCGACGGCTTCGGCGGACCGGCCGAGAAGAAGACGCAGTCGCCCGGCTTGGCCCCGACATGGGCGGCCAGGCCGTCACGTTCGGCGTCGGACAGGTTCTTGGCGACCGGACCCCCCAGCGTGCCGTCGTCGGCGATCAGCACGTAGGCCAGTCCGCGGTGACCGCGCTGCTTGGCCCACTCCTGCCAGCCGTCCAGCGTGCGCCGCGGCTGTGATGCCCCACCGGGCATCACCACCGCACCGACATACGGCGCCTGGAAGACGCGAAATGTGGTGTCTTTGAAGAACTCTGTGCAGTCGACCAGCTCGAGGCCGAAGCGCAGGTCGGGCTTGTCGGAGCCGAATCGCCGCATCGCGTCGGCGTAGCTGATCCGTGGGATGGGTCTGGGAATCTCATACCCGATCAACGCCCACAGCGCGGACAGGATCTCCTCGGAGATGGCGATGATGTCCTCGGCGTCGACGAAGCTCATCTCCATGTCGAGCTGGGTGAACTCCGGCTGGCGGTCGGCGCGGAAATCCTCGTCGCGGTAGCAGCGGGCGATCTGGTAGTAGCGCTCCATGCCGGCCACCATCAGCAACTGCTTGAACAGCTGCGGACTCTGCGGCAGGGCGTAGAACGAGCCGGGGTGCAGGCGGGCCGGCACCAGGAAGTCGCGCGCGCCTTCGGGGGTCGAGCGGGTGATCGTCGGGGTTTCGATCTCGACGAAGTCATGCTGGGCGAGCACCGACCGTGCCGCGGCATTCACCTTGGAGCGCAACCGGATTGCCTCGGCCGGCCCGTCGCGGCGCAGGTCCAGATAGCGATACTTGAGCCGCAGCTCCTCGCCGGCGGGCTCGTCGAGCTGGAACGGCAGCGGCGCGCTCTCCCCCAGCACCGTCAGCGACGTGGCGTTGACCTCGATGTCGCCGGTGGCGATCTCGGGGTTGGCGTTGCCCTCCGGGCGGATCTCGACCACACCGGAGACCGCGACGCAGAACTCGGCGCGCAACCGGTGCGCCTGGGCCAGCACGTCCTCGGCGCGGAACACCACCTGGGCGATCCCCGAGGCGTCGCGCAGATCGATGAAGATGACGCCTCCGTGGTCGCGGCGGCGGGCCACCCAGCCCGCCAGCGTCACCTGCTGCCCGGCGTCGCTATTCCTCAGCGAACCCGCGGCATGACTGCGCAGCACAAAAGACTCCTCTTCACCTGGCCAGAACGAGTGCCCAGTCTAAAGGAGGTAATTTCGGTGGCATCGCCACAGACGCTGCTACCAACATCGCCCTGGTCGGTCCCGGCGCCGTCGGCACGACGGCCGCCGCCCTGCTACATCGGGCCGGCCACTCCGTCATCGTGTGCGGGCGCACCCCGCGCGACGTGATCGAAGTGCGACCCGACGGCGCCGACCCGATCGTCGTGCCGGGTCCCGTGCACACCGATCCGGCCGAGGTGACCGGGCCGGTGGACGTGGTGTTGCTGGCCGTCAAGGCCACCCAGACCGAGGCGGCGGGCGGCTGGCTGGCCCGGCTGTGCGACGTCCACACCATCGTCGTGGTGCTGCAAAACGGTGTGGAGCAGGTCGAACAGGTGCAGCCGCTGTGCCCGCAATCCCCCGTCATCCCCGGGATCGTGTGGTACTCGGCCCAGATGCAGCCCGAAGGCTGGGTGCGGTTGCGCACCGAACCGGCCCTGGTGCTGCCCAGCGGGCCGTCGGCGGAGGCCGTCGCCGAGCTGCTGCGCGACGCCGGGTGCCGGGTGGACTGCGACCCCGACATCATCACCGCGGCCTGGCACAAGCTGCTCACCAACGCCCTGGCCGGCTTCATGGCACTGGCGCGCAGGCGGTCCGGGATGTTCCGCCGCGACGACGTCGCCGCCCTGGCGCGCCGCTACGTCGCCGAATGCCTGGCCGTCGCGCGGGCCGAGGGCGCCCGGCTGGCCGACGGCGTGGTCGACGAGTTGGTGGACATGTTCCGCAACGTCGCCGAGGACATGAGCACCTCGATCCTGACCGACGCCGAACATCAGCGGCGGATGGAATGGGACATCCGCAACGGCGTGATCATCCGCAAGGGCCGGGCCCACGGCCTGGCCACGCCGATCAGCGACGTGATAGTGCCCTTACTGGCCGCGGCCAGCGACGGCCCCGGCTAGATTGATTTCATGTTCCCCTGCGAGCGCGTGGATCTGAACTTCATCGACTCGGCACCGTTCGTCTTCAGCAACAGCGTCGACCTGGCCATCACCCCCGAGCAGCTTTTCGAGGTGCTCTCCGACGCCGGGTCCTGGCCGCGGTGGGCGAAGGTGATCACGAAGGTGACCTGGACCAGCCCGGAGCCGCGCGGGGTGGGGACCACCCGCGTCGTCGAGATGCGCGGCGGCATCGTCGGCAACGAGGAATTCCTCGCCTGGGAACCGTTCACGCACATGGCGTTTCGATTCAACGAATGCTCCACCCGGTCCGTGGCGGCCTTCGCCGAGGATTACCGGGTGCAGGTCATCCCGGGCGGCTGCCGGCTGACGTGGACCATGGCCCAGAAGCCGGCCGGCCCGGCGAAGCCGGCGATGGTCGTGGTGGGGCCGCTGCTGAACCTGGCCCTGCGCCGCTATCTGCGAAACCTGCGCAACTACACCGACTCCCTTGCGACCCGGCAACGTTAGGAGAGCGTCGTGACCTTCAACGAGGGCATGCAGATCGACACCAGCACCGCCACGGTCGCCGGGCGGGTCCCGGTGATCGTCGGCGTGTCGGATGTGACCACCGCCAAGACG
>NZ_LZKY01000153.1:0-44610 GCF_001673055.1 Mycobacterium sp. 1245801.1 | reverse complement strand
AAGTCCAGGGCGTTGCGCGACGGCGGCGTATCCACGACCACCAAATCCCAGCGATCCTCGGCCAGCAACTGGCCCAGCTTCTCCATCGCCATGTACTCCTGCGTGCCGGCAAGCGAACTGGCGACGGTCTGATAAAACTGGTTGTCCAGAATCGCCTGCGCGCGACCGGGTCCCGAGTACTGGACCACCATCTCGTCGAAGGTACGGCGCATGTCGAGCATCATCGCGTGCAGCTCGCCGGGAACCTCCGCCGCCAGCGGGACGCGTTGCGGCGTGTTGCCGAGGTCGCTGACCCCCAGCGCCTGGGCCAGCCGCCTGGCCGGATCGATCGTCAAAACGCAGACGTTGCGCCCGTATTCGGCGGCACGCAGCGCGATCGCGGCCGCGGTGGTGGTCTTGCCCACCCCGCCGGCGCCGCAGCACACCACCACACGGTTGGTGGTGTCGGCCAGGATGGCGGCCATGTCAAGCTGTTTGGGCGTGGTGCTCATCGAACCCCCTGCTGCGCAAGTGATTCCGACAGCTCGTAGAGGCTACCGAGGTCGACCCCGTCGGAGATGGCCGGTAGTTCCAGTCGCGCCATCTTCAGCGCCTCGAGCTGTTGTGCGATCTCGGCGCGGGTCGCGACGACCGTCGCGTGCTCGATGGTCTCGGTCAGCAGACCGGCGAAGTCCTTGTCGTTCAAGCTGATTCCGGACTTTTCCAATCCGGCCCGCACCGAGTCCGCATCAACGTCACCCTCGGCGGCCTTCGCCAGGTCGGCAGGCTGCAGATAAGACGGAATGTTGCGGTTCACGATCACGCTGCCGATCGGCAGCTGCATCTCGGCGAGCTCCTCGATGGCTTCCAGCGTTTCCTGGACCGGCAACGCCTCCAACAGGGTGACTAAGTGAATGGCCGTCTGCTCGGAGTGCAGCAACCTCACCACGCCGTCGGCCTGCGAATGCACCGGGCCGCCCTTGGCCAGATCGGACACGGCTTTGGTGACGTCGAGGAAGCGCGCGATCCGTCCGGTCGGCGGGGCGTCGACGACGATCGCGTCGTAAACCGGCAGCCGGTTCTTGTCGACGCGGATCACCGTCTCCTTGATCTTGCCGGTCAGCAGCACGTCACGCAGGCCGGGCGCGATCGTCGTCGCGAACTCGATCGCGCCGATGCGGCGCATCGCGCGACCCGCAATGCCCAGGTTGTAGAACATGTCGAGGTATTCCAGGAAGGCGGCCTCGATGTCGATCGCCAGGGCGTTGACCTGACCGCCGCGTTCGGCGGTCGCGATCTTCACCTCTTGGTATGGCAGCGGCGGGACGTCGAAGAGTTGCGCAATCCCTTGGCGGCCTTCGACTTCCACGAGCAAGACCTTGCGGCCCCCGGCGGCGAGCGTCAGTGCCAGCGCCGCCGCGATGGTCGACTTGCCCGTACCGCCTTTGCCGGTCACGAAATGTAAACGGGCCTTCGTCAAGCGCGCAGGCCAGCCGACGGCAGCTCCGCCGCTCGATGTGGTTGCCACCTTCGCATGCTAGCCCGACCCGATAAGCTCGCGGCATGAGCCAACCGACCGCATGGGAGTACGTCACGGTCCCGCTGCTGACGCATGCCACCAAACAGATCCTCGACCAGTGGGGTGCCGACGGCTGGGAGTTGGTGTCCGTGCTGCAAGGGCCGACCGGCGAGCAGCACGTCGCGTACCTGAAGCGCCCCAAGTAAGGCCTTTCTCGATGAGCGCTCAGCCTTCCTGGAAGGCCCGGCTCGGGGAGCTCGGCCTCGAGCTTCCGGAGGTGGTCGCGCCGCTGGCCGCCTACGTCCCGGCGGTGCGCACCGGCAACCTGATCTACACCTCCGGGCAGTTGCCGATGCAGGCCGGAAAGCTGTTGGGAACCGGCAAGGTCGGCGCCGACGTCAGCCCCGACGACGGCAAGGCGCTGGCGCGGATCTGCGCGCTCAATGCGCTGGCGGCCGTCAACTCGCTGGTGGGCATCGACGCGGTGACCCGGGTGGTGAAAGTCGTCGGGTTCGTGGCGTCGGCCCCGGGGTTCAACGGCCAGCCCGGCGTCATCAACGGGGCCTCCGAACTGCTCGGCGAGGTGTTCGGCGAGCATGGCGCGCACGCGCGGTCGGCGGTCGGCGTCTCCGAGCTGCCACTGGATGCGCCGGTGGAAGTGGAGCTGATCGTCGAGGTCGGCTGACGCCCGTGACCGAGGCCGCCGAGTCGCTGACCCACCCCGCGTACGCCAAGCTGCGGGCGGTCACCGACACCGCGTCGGTCCTGTTGGCCGACAACCCCGGTCTGCTGACGCTCGAGGGCACCAACACCTGGGTGTTGCGCGGCCCGCGCAGCGACGAACTGGTCATCGTGGATCCCGGGCCCGACGACGACGACCACATCGCGCGGGTCGCCGCGCTGGGCCGTATCGCCCTGGTCCTGATCAGCCACCGGCACAGCGATCACACCGACGGCATCGACAAGCTGGTCGAGCTGACCGGCGCGACCGTGCGCTCGGCGGGGAGCGGTTTTCTGCGCGGCCTGGGCGGCGAGCTGACCGACGGCGAGGTGATCGACGCCGCCGGCCTCAAGATCAAGGTCATGGCGACGCCCGGCCACACCGCCGATTCGCTGTCGTTCCTGCTCGAGGATGCCGTGCTGACCGCCGATACCGTGCTGGGCCGCGGGACCGCCGTTCTCGACAAGGAGGACGGCAGCCTGACGGACTACCTGGAATCCCTGCGCCGCCTGCGCGGGCTGGGCCGACGGGGAGTACTGCCCGGACACGGCCCCGAGCTGACCGACCTGGCGAGCGTCGCCGAGGGCTATCTCGCGCACCGGCGGGAGCGCCTCGATCAGGTGCGTTCTGCGTTGCGGGAGCTGGGGGAGGACGCCAGCGCCCGCCGCATCGTCGAACGCGTCTATGTCGATGTCGACGAGAAGCTCTGGGATGCCGCCGAATGGTCGGTGCAGGTGCAGCTCAATTTCCTGCGCGCCGAGTCGTCGGCGTAGGGCGTCCCCGCCAGTCACTACCGCCGCATCGGTTCCGGCTCTGGGAGCGCACAGTTTTTCTGAAATGCGATAGCGCCGGCGCTAACACGTTGTGAAGTAACCGCATGGTGCCCAGACGGTGCCCATGGGGCTGGTGAGGCGGGGAACGGTGAAGCGCCGCGCGGATTAGCGGGCTCGGCGCGCGAGCCGTTCGGAGTCCGAGATCAGCACGCTCTTGCCCTCCAGGCGGATCCAGCCGCGGTGGGCGAAGTCGGCCAGCGCCTTGTTCACCGTCTCGCGGGACGCCCCCACCAGCTGCGCGATCTCTTCCTGCGTCAGGTCGTGGGTGACCCGCATCGCGCCACCCTCCTGGGTGCCAAACCGCTGGGCGAGCTGCAGCAGTTGCTTGGCCACCCGGCCGGGCACGTCGGTGAAGATGAGGTCAGCCAGGTTGTTGTTGGTGCGGCGCAGGCGTCGGGCCAGCACCCGCAGCAGCTG
Source organism: Mycobacterium sp. 1245801.1 (assembly GCF_001673055.1). Classification (NCBI taxonomy): domain Bacteria; kingdom Bacillati; phylum Actinomycetota; class Actinomycetes; order Mycobacteriales; family Mycobacteriaceae; genus Mycobacterium; species Mycobacterium sp. 1245801.1. The sequence goes on along the minus strand of NZ_LZKY01000153.1, from coordinate 41,141 downwards.
TTCGGCGATCTCGGGGCGGTCGGCGATCCACGCCCGCAGCGCGTCACGGTCCATCGACACCGCCCGCACCTCGGTGATGGTGGTGGCGCTGGACGTTCGAGGCCCCGGGTCGAAGATCGACAATTCGCCGAACATGTCCGACGGGCCCATGATCGTCAGCAGGTTCTCGCGTCCATCGGGGGAACGGCGGCCGATCTTCACCTTCCCCGAGACGATGATGTACAGCCGATCACCGGGTTCCCCCTCGGCGAAGACCGTGTGTCCGCGGGGGAAGTCGACGGGTTGCAGCTGCTTGGTCAGTGCTGTGACTGCGCCGGGTTCAACCCCTTGGAAGATTCCTGCCCTTGCCAGGATCTCGTCCACGTTGCCTCTTCAACTTTCCCAGAAAATTAATGTGATACGGGCAGGCTAACCCCTTGCTCGCGTGACGAGTCTAGAGGTACGCCGTTGTGTCCAACGTGCCAACGCTACACACGATTGGCGTGTCGAGGTGCCCTAAACTGCGGATTGACGTGCGAATGGCCGTGTATCCGCGTCGGTAATGTCATCTCGTCGCGATCGACGAAGCCGACGGCGAACGACGGCGCGGCGTGACGCGGGCCGCCGGTGCGCCCGCTCGTCGGGGCCGTGGGCAGCTGCGCGAGCTCGCGCCGATGCAGGTATTCCAACGCCTCCGGCATGCCTTCGGACGCCAGCGTGTGCATGTCCACTCCGCCGGCAAGCTCGAGGAATTCGTCGACGTCGGCCACCGCCGTGGCGTGGGGGGCGAGCTCCGATTCGAGCCGCCCAAGACCCAGCGCCGCCAGCATCAGCAGCACCGGAACGCCGGCCACCAGCAACCACGACACACGAAGAGTAAACATGGCCTTGAATCAACACGGGGTCTCGGCCAGATCACGAAATCAGTACTCTGTCGTAGGTGACAGCGGCGAAGTCGTCCGGGCGTTCGAAATCGGCTCCGGCCCCGTCCGGCGGCGCCGATGCGCGACGGTGGTCGCAGGAAACCCGGGTGGGCCTGGTGCGAAGGGCGCGACGGATGAATCGTGCTCTGGCGCAAGCGTTTCCGGATGCGCACTGCGAGCTGGATTTCACGACGCCGCTGGAGCTGACCGTCGCCACCATCCTGTCGGCGCAGAGCACGGACAAGCGGGTCAACCTGACCACTCCGGCGCTGTTCAAGCGGTACCGCTCGGCGCTGGACTACGCGCAAGCCGACCGTGCCGAACTGGAGAACCTGATCCGCCCGACCGGTTTCTTTCGCAACAAGGCCTCCTCGTTGATCGGTTTGGGGCAGGCCCTGGTCGAACGCTTCGACGGCGAGGTGCCGTCGACCATGGCGGAACTGGTCACGCTGCCGGGGGTGGGACGCAAGACCGCCAACGTCATCCTGGGCAACGCCTTCGGGATCCCCGGCATCACCGTCGACACCCATTTCGCGCGGCTGGTGCACAGGTGGCGCTGGACCGCCGACAAGGACCCGGTCAAAATCGAGCACGCCGTGGGCGAGCTCATCGAACGCGGTGAGTGGACCATGCTGAGCCACCGGGTGATCTTTCACGGCCGCCGGGTGTGTCACGCGCGCAAACCGGCGTGCGGCGTCTGCCTGATCGCCAAAGACTGCCCGTCCTTCGGCCTGGGGCCCACCGAGGCGGCGCTGGCCGCGCCGCTGGTGAAGGGGCCGGAAACCGAGCACCTGCTCGCCCTGGCCGGGCTGTAAGCCGGTCCGCGACCTACGCGCAGGGACGCAATGCCTACCTGGAGGCCGACGCTGACCCGCAGGGCCCGCTGGCACATCGCGATCCTGGCGGTGGTGGTGGCGCTGATCGCGGCGCTGGTCGCCCAGCTGCGCGACGACTCCGACAGGACTGCCACGCCCGCGGGCAACCGGCCGGTGGCCGACCGGGAACACCGCGACGCCGATACGCCCGCCGCGTTGGCGGGGCCGCGGCAGCGCGCCAACCTGTCGCCGTGCCCCGGCGCCGGAAACGGTCCCGGCCCCGAGGCGCTGCGCGGTGTGACGGCGGAGTGCGCCGCCGACGGTTCGGTTGTCGACGTCGGCCGCGCGGTGGCCGGACGCCGGGTGGTCCTCAACTTGTGGGCGTATTGGTGCGCGCCGTGCGCCGCCGAACTGCCCGCGATGGCCGAGTATCAACGTCGGGCCGGTTCGGACGTGACGGTGGTGACGGTGCATCAAGACGAGAACGAGACGGCCGCCCTGCTGCGGCTGGCCGAGCTCGGGGTGCGCCTGCCGACCCTGCAGGACGGTCGTCGCCGGGTCGCGGCCGCGCTGCGGGTGGTTAATGTGATGCCCGCGACGGTGGTCCTGCGGCCGGACGGTAGCGTTGCCCAGACGCTGCCACGAGCTTTCACCACTGCCGATGAGATCGCGGCCGCGATCGGCAAAGACAGGGGATAAGCGGAAAAATTGAACCGACTGGAGGGGCCGTGAGTGCTGGGGGTTCGCCCCTGCGGAATGGGGACCCCGCCCCGGCGCGCGGGGCCGTTCCGTTGCGGCCTGACGCCTGCCCGTCCTGGCTGCGTCCGCTGCTCGACCATGTCGATGACGTTCCCGATGCGGCCCGGCGCCGACTGCCGGCCGATGTGCTGGCGATGATCACCAGCAAGGCCGCGTCCGCGGTGACGGCCCTGCGCGGCGGCGGCCGGGAAGCCGCAGTGCTGGTGTTGTTCTCCGGTTCGGAATCCGGCCCGCCCGATGGTGGTTTCCCCGACGACGCCGACCTGCTGGTCACCGTGCGGGCCTCGACCCTGCGCCACCACGCCGGCCAGGCGGCGTTTCCCGGCGGCGCCTCCGATCCCACCGACGATGGCCCGGTGGACACCGCGCTGCGCGAGGCCCGCGAGGAAACGGGGATCGACGTCAGCCGGCTCTATCCCCTGGCGACGATGGAGAAGATGTTCATCGCGCCGTCGCAGTTCCACGTCGTCCCGGTGCTGGCCTATTCGCCGGATCCCGGTCCGGTGGCCGTCGTCAACGAGGCCGAAACGGCGATCGTGGCGCGAGTTCCGTTGCGCGCCTTCGTCAACCCGGAAAACCGGCTGATGGTGTACCGCGGCGATCTCGGCCGCCGGTGGGCCGGCCCGGCGTTTCTGCTCAACGAGATGCTGGTCTGGGGATTCACTGGCCAGGTGATTTCTGCGCTGCTCGACGTCGCGGGCTGGGCCCAGCCGTGGGACACCACCGACGAGCGGGAGTTGGACGCCGCGATGGCGTTGGTCGGCGAGGGGGGCGGGTCGCGGTGAATTCGATGACCCCGTCGCAGTGGCTGGATGTCGCCGTGCTGGCGGTCGCGTTCATCGCGGCGGTCTCGGGCTGGCGGTCGGGCGCGTTGGGCTCGTTGCTGTCGTTCGTGGGGGTGTTGCTGGGCGCCATCGCGGGGGTGCTGCTGGCGCCGCATCTGGTCAGCCACATCGCCGCCCCGCGCGCGAAATTGTTTGCCGCACTGTTCCTGATCCTCGCGCTGGTGGTCATCGGTGAGGTCGCTGGTGTGGTGCTGGGACGCGCCGTCCGGGGCGCGATCCGCAGCCGTTCCATCCGGACGGTCGACTCGGTCATCGGGGTGGCGGTCCAGCTGGTCGTGGTGTTGACCGCGGCATGGTTGCTGGCCACGCCGTTGACCCAGTCCAAAGACCAGCCGGAACTGGCCGCGGCGGTCCGCGGCTCGCGAGTGTTGGCTCAGGTCAACGATGTAGCGCCGCCCTGGCTCAAGACGGTGCCCAAGCGGCTTTCGGCGCTGCTGAACACCTCCGGTCTGCCCGCGGTGCTGGAGCCGTTCAGCCGCACCCCCGTCATCCCGGTCGCCTCGCCCGATCCCGAGCTGGCCGGCAACCCGGTGGTGCAGGCCACCGCGCCCAGCGTGGTCAAGGTGCGCAGCCTGGCCCCCAGCTGCCAGAAAGTGTTGGAGGGCAGTGGTTTTGTCATCGCGCCCGACCGGGTGATGACCAACGCGCACGTGGTGGCCGGTTCCAACAGCGTTCAGATCTACGCCAGCGGCAATCCGCTGGACGCCACGGTGGTGTCCTACGATCCGGCGGTCGACATCGCGATCCTGTCCGTTCCCAACCTGCCCCCGCCGCCGTTGACTTTCGCCCAGGGCGACGCGAAGACCGGCGCCAGCGTCGTGGTCCTGGGGTATCCCGGTGGTGGGAACTTCACCGCGACCCCGGCCCGGATCCGCGAGCTGATCAAGCTCAGCGGTCCCGACATCTACCGCGATCCGGCGCCGGTCACCCGTGACGTCTACACGATCAGAGCCAGTGTGGAGCAAGGTAATTCGGGTGGGCCGCTGATCGATCTCGACGGGCATGTGCTCGGGGTGGTGTTCGGCGCGGCGGTAGACGACCCCGACACCGGCTTCGTGCTTACCGCCGACGAGGTGGCCAGTCAGCTTGCCCGGGTCGGCGATACCCAGCTGGTGGGCACCGGGTCCTGCGTCGGCTGAGCCACCGCGCTCACCTCGCCCGGGTCGGGTGCACCTGTTCGAGGAACTTCGTCAGGTGCCTGTTGATTTCCTCGGGCGCCTCTTCGTGGCTGAAATGCCCTGCGCCGGAGATGGATACGTAGCGTCCCTGAGGTGCGTAGCGCTGCGTTCGGTCGACCGGGTCGGCCAGCACGTAGGGATCGGCGTCGCCGCGCAGGTGTAACAGCGGAACGCTGAGCTGCTGGCTCATCGATCTCATGAAGCGCCGGCCCTCGTCGCGCAGCTGGCTGCGGACGGCCCAGCGCTGATATTCCAGTGCGCTGTGCGCGGCCCCCGGGATCTGGATGGCCGTGCGCAGGTGGCCGATTGTTTCGGAAAAGTCTTCGGAGGCAAGCCATTTGGCGCAGCTGCGGCTGCGGACCAGGCGCTCGATCTCGGCGGCGTCGTCGCGGGTCAACAGGCGCTCGGGCCACAACGGTATCTGGTATTGCAGCAGCGTCGGCAACAGCGCGTAACCCTGGTCGCGTCGCGTCAACGTCGATCGCCGCAACGCCGCCGGGTGCGGCGAACTGATCAGCGCGATCGCCGACACCAGCCGCGGATGCAGCAGGGCGGTGGCCCAGCAGCCCAGCCCGCCGTCGGCGTGGCCCACCAAAGTCGCCGAGGAGTGGCCCAGCGCCCGGATGAGTCCGGCCGCGTCGCCGGCCATCGTCCAGCCGTCGTAGCCGCGGGGCGGCTTATCGCTGCCCCCATAACCCCGCAGGTCGACGGCCACCACCCGCGCCCCGCGCAGTCCGCGCAGCTGATGACGCCACGACCACCAGAACGATCCGAAACCGTGCAGCAGCATCACCAGCGGGCGCGACGTCGCCGGCCGGGCGTCGGCATCGCCTGAGGCCTCGACGACGTGGAAGCGGATGCCGTTGGCGTGCACATCGTGATGGCGCCACGGCCCGTCGATGCGGGTTACCGACGGATCGGGCGGCGCCATCTACCAACCCGATGGATCGGCGGCGGCGCCGTTTGCGGGCTTCGCGTGCTTGCCTTGCGACTCGGGGAGCTGCCGGGCACCGCCGGGGGCCTTGTCGTGGCCCGGGGTGAGCGCGGTGCGCGTCTCCTTGACCGATTCGATCGTCTGGCGCGGTCCACGGATCCGGCGGACCTTGAGGAAGCCCAGCAGCGCCAACAGGGCGCCGACCACCACCATCACGCCGAACACGATGAGGTACGCCGCCCAGCGCCACAGCCAGGTGTCGAGCAGCTCGGCGATGAAGAAGAAGAAAAAGAAGGTGGAGTAGAACAGCACCACCAGCGCGGCGATGAAGAAGACGCTCCCGGTCAGCCCCTTTTTGACGTCCCGGGTAATTTCGGCGCGCGCCAGTTCGACTTCGGCGCGCACCAGCGTGGACACCTGGGTGGTGGCGTCTTTGATCAGGTCACCGATCGACGGCTCGGCGGATTTGGCGTGCGGGTCGGTCAACGGAATGGTGGTCAGGGTGCTGGGCACACCGTTCTTGCCATCGGCTTTGCTCACAGACGGTCCTCTTTCGTCGTTGCCCGGCTCGCTGTCGTCGCGGTTCATGTTGCCATGCGGTGCCTGTACAGGAGAAGCCAGACGAGGCCGGCCGGGCACTGCGGCGCGGGGTTCGGGAGTGCCGAGGCCAGTTCGCTTCGCACAGAAGGCGGTCGGCGACGCCGCGCGGGCGACGCGCTTTGCAAAGCGACCATCACATGGTTGCCGATTAGACTCGGCCAAGCCGGTCGCGATGTCCGGCCGACCGATGGGAGTGGGGCCGTGCGGAGGGCGCACCGATGCTTCTTACTGGCGATGGTCGCCCTGCTCGCGGCTGTGCTGGGTTCGCCTGTCCGCGCCGCCGCCGCTGACGTTCGGATTCCGATCGGTGGCGGGGCCGGCATTGTCATCAACGGCGACACCATGTGCACCCTGACCACGATCGGCGGCGACGCCGCCGGCGAGCTGATCGGTTTCACCTCCGCGCATTGCGGCGGCCCGGGCGCCCAGGTCACCGCCGAGGGCGCGGAAAACGCCGGCGTGCTGGGCACCATGGTCGCCGGCAACGACAACCTCGACTACGCGGTGATCAAGTTCGACCCCGCCAAGGTGACGCCGGTGGCCAACTTCAACGGCTTCTTGATCAGCGGCATCGGGCCGGACCCCGCCTTCGGCGAGATCGCCTGCAAACAGGGCCGCACGACCGGCAATTCGTGCGGCGTCACCTGGGGCATGGGCCAGGCGCCGGGCACCATCGTCATGCAGGTCTGTGGTCAACCGGGCGACTCCGGTGCGCCGGTCACCGTCAACAATCAGTTGGTCGGCATGATCCACGGGGCCTTCAGCGACAACCTGCCGACCTGCGTCATCAAGTACATTCCGCTGCACACGCCGGCCGTGGTCCAGTCGTTCAACGCGATCCTGGCCGACATCAACTCCAAACACCGGCCCGGCGCGGGGTTCAGCCCGCTGCCGGGCTGAACTGCGGCGACTACTTCGCCGCCCTGATCGCGTCGAACACGCCGGGATCGAGCAGCGTCGAGGTGTCGCCCAGTTCGCGGTTTTCGGCGATGTCCCGCAGCAGCCTGCGCATGATCTTGCCGCTGCGCGTCTTGGGTAGCTCGGGTACGACGTGGACCTCGCGCGGGCGGGCGATCGGTGAGATCTCCCGGGCCACCTCGACGCGCAATTCGTCGACGATCCCGTCGTGCACTTGGGAATCGGAGCGCAGGACGACGAACGCGCAGATGGCCTGGCCGGTGGTCGCGTCGGTCGCCCCGACCACCGCCGCCTCGGCGACCGAGGCGTGGCCGACCAGCGCCGACTCCACCTCGGCCGTGGACAGCCGGTGCCCCGAGACGTTCATGACGTCGTCGATGCGGCCCACCACCCAGATGGCGCCGTCGCGGTCGTAATAGGCGCTGTCGCCGGCGAAATACCAGCCGTGCTCGGCGAACCGGGACCAGTAGGTCTCGACGTACCGCTCGGGGTCACCCCAGATGCCGCGCAGCATGGACGGCCACGGCTGGTCGAGCACCAGGTAGCCGGTGACGTGCTCACCCTGGTGGATGCCCGGGACCAATTGCTCGCCATGGTCGTCGACGATCTTTGCCGAGATGCCCGGCAGCGCCCGCATCGCCGAACCCGGTTTGGCCGCAGCGACTCCGGGCAGCGGCGAGATCATCGTGGCGCCGGTCTCGGTCTGCCACCAGGTGTCGACGATGGGAAGGCGGTCGGCTCCGATCACCTTGCGATACCAGCGCCACGCTTCGGGATTGATCGGTTCGCCGACCGAACCCAGCAGCCGCAGGCTGGACAGGTCGTGCGCGTCGGGAATCTCTCGGCCCCACTTCATGAACGTGCGAATCAGCGTGGGCGCGGTGTAATAGATTGTCACGCCGTACTTTTCGATGATCTCGAAGTGCCGGTGCTGGCTGGGCGAGTCGGGCGTGCCCTCGTACAGGACCTCGGTGACGCCGTTGGCCAGCGGACCGTACACGCCGTAGGTGTGCCCGGTGACCCAGCCGATGTCGGCGGTGCACCAGAACACGTCGGTCTCGGCCTTGATGTCGAAGACGTAGTAGTGCGTGTAGGCGGCATGGGTCAGGTAGCCGCCGCTGGTGTGCACGATGCCCTTGGGTTTGCCGGTGGTTCCCGAGGTGTACAGCAGGAACAGGGGCTGCTCGGCGTGGAAGGGCTCCGGGGTGTGCTCGGCGGATGCGGCGTCGACGACGTCGTGCCACCACAGGTCGCGGTCGTCGTTCCAGGACACGTCAATTCCGGTGCGCCGCACCACAAGTACGTGCTCGATGGGGCTGTCCCCGTCGGGACCGGGCGCGACGGCCTCGTCGGCGGCGTCTTTCAGCGGGGCCGGCTTGCCGCGGCGGAACTGGCCGTCGCTGGTGATCAGCAGCTTGGCCGAAGCGTCGGCGATGCGGGCCGCCAGCGCCTTGGCGGTGAAGCCGGCGAACACCACGCTGTGCATCAAACCCAGGCGCGCACAGGCCAACATCGCGATCACCGCTTCGGGAATCAGCGGCAGGTAGATCGCGACCCGATCACCGGCGACCAGACCGAGGTCGGTCAGCGCGTTGGCGGCCTTGCACACCTCGGCGTGCAGTTCGGCGTAGGTCAGGCTGCGGTGATCGCCGACGGGTTCGCCCTCCCAGTGGATGGCGACCCGATCCCCGTGGCCGGCCTCGACGTGGCGGTCCACGCAGTTGTAGGCGACGTTGAGCTTGCCGTCGGCGAACCACTTGGCGAACGGCGCCTGCGACCAGTCCAGCACCTCGGTGAACGGCGTCTCCCACGACAGCCGATTGGCCTGCTTGGCCCAGAACGCCAGCCGGTCCTGCTCGGCTTCGCGGTACAGCTCCTCACCCGCGTTGGCCTGCTCGGCGAACTGCGCCGGCGGCGGATAGGACGAGGGGCCTGCGGAATTGGTGGCGGTCACTAAGTTCTCTCCTGTAGTCGAGACTTCGCCGTTCGGCGGCCGTGCGCTGGTGGCCGAGTGCGAGCCTAGCCGGGTGAGGCGTAGCTGTGCGAGTGGTAGCCGTGCGCGCGAATCCGGGGTCAAAAGTGCGCCCGTGCCGGATAATCACCTCCTGTGCCGGGTCATGAGCGGGGCAGCCGCCGACTACTTGCCAGCTTTGCCACGGCCGCAACGATTTACGCGGTGGCCGCCGTGCCGGGTTGGCCCGCGTCGGCCATGCCGCTGGAGAGCGGCGACCAGGCCACGCCGTGCCGGTCGGAGCAGGTCGCCGTGACCGCCTCGCCGGCGGAAGGGGCGGTGGGTCATCGCGCGGTGACGCTGCTGTTCACCCTCGCCGGCGGCGCCGAACCGTGCACGCTCACCGGATACGCCTGGGTCGATTCGGGCGCGGGGGGCCCACTGATTCACGCGCGGCCCACGCCGCGCGGCTACTTGGGCGGGCTGCCGGCCGGCACCGACGTCCCGCCGACCGTGCCGCTGTCGATATCGGCGCAGGGGCAGGCCATCGTTGAGGGGATGGCGCTGGACGGCAGTGGCGGCGCGTGCCCTACCTACACCGACCTGCGCGTCAACCCACCCGACACCGAAAGGGTGCTGACGGTGGCGGCCACCATCGACGCCTGCGAATTGCAGGTGCATCCCATCACCGCGGTCTGAGCGGGGGTCAATCGGCTCTGACGAGGCAATAGACCCGCGCGGGAACGGGGTAGCCGACGCCCTTTTCGTCCGTCGCGCATTGGGTTCTGTCGGTGCTGCCGTCGATGCGCCGACTCACTCTGACCTGCACCCTGTTCGACCTGCCGCAGTCGCCCAACCTGATCGTCATCGCTTCACCATCACTGAGCATCAAATAGCACTGGCCCTCTTTCAGGTTGACGGCAAAACACAGGATCCTCGTGTCGGTGGTGAAGCGGTCATAGACGGAGTGTTCTCGTTTGCCGTCGGGGCAACTGTCCGAGGCGCCGCCCTTGAAGGCGAGTTCATAGGTCGCCGCCGGGTCGGCGCAGCCGCGACTCGGGGTTGAATCGAAACGCTGTGCCTTATAGTCGCTTTCGGTGATGCAATCGCCAACCCGCAGGGACGTGTCGGCCCGGTGCGACTTACCCAGCCTCGCGGCGGTGACGGCGAGGTTCCCGAAGATCCCGAACGCCAGTAGCACGGCGCCGATGGTGATGAGGGTGGTGGCCGACTTGGGCGTCCGCGGTCGCGGCGCGTAGCCCGGATAAGCCGGATAGGGCGGCGCGGGGTAACCCGGCGGCGGGTAGGGGTAGCCGGGGCCGGCGGGGAAGCTCGGTGGGTATTGCGGGTAAGCCGGCGGCCGCCGGCGGCCGCGCGAGCGCGTCACCAGCCCGATGATCAGGCAGAGCAAACCGATCGCGGGGATGCCGAGCGCCGCCACCAGACGGCCCGCCTCATAGGCGGCCCCCTCGGAGGCCAGGGAGGCGACGGTCACCGCCCGAGTTTAAGTCGTGCGGGCCGGCCCGGGCACTTCACCGCCGCACGGCTTCAGGCCCTAGGGTCGGGTGTCATGCGTGCGATGCGGACCGCGTTGGCCTTGCTGGCCCCGGTCGTCGTCGCGGTGCTCGTGGTCGCCTCGCTGGCCGGATGCGGTGGCGGCGTGCTCAGCCCGGATCTGGTGGTGGTCAACGGCGGGGAACCGCCGAACCCACTGATCCCCACAGGGACCAACGACAGCCTGGGCGGCCGGATCCTCGATCGGCTCTTCGCCGGGCTGATGTCCTACGACGCCGCCGGCAACCCGTCGCCGGAGGTCGCCCAATCGGTCGACACCACCGACAACGTCAACTACCGCATCGTCCTCAAGCCCGGCTGGACGTTCACCGACGGCTCACCGGTGACGGCCAATTCGTTCGTCGACGCGTGGAACTATGGAGCGTCGAGCACCAACGCCCAACTGCAGCAAAGCTTCTTCAGCCCGATCGACGGCTTCGATGCCCTCGCCGGCCCGGCCGGTGACGGAAAACCGGCGGCCACCACCATGTCCGGCCTGCGGGTGCTCAACGACCGGGAGTTCACCGTCCGGCTTAAGGTCCCCACCATCGACTTCAAGTTGCGGCTGGGCCACAGCGCGTTCTATCCCTTGCCGCAGAAGGCCTTTCGGGACATGGGCGCGTTCGGGCAGCACCCAATCGGCAACGGCCCCTACCAACTCGCCGACGGTCCAGGCGGGCCCGCATGGGAGCACAACGTCCGAATCGATCTGCGGCCCAACCCCGGTTACCACGGCAACCGCAAGCCACGCAACAAGGGGCTCAGGTTCGAGTTCTACGCCAACCTGGACACCGCCTACGCCGACCTGCTCTCCGGCAACCTCGATGTCCTGGACACCATTCCGTCCAGCGCGTTGACGATCTATCAGCGCGACCTGGGCGGCAACTCCGCCAGCGGGCCCGTCGCCGTCAGTCAATCGCTCGACACGCCATTGCGGTTGCCCCACTTCGGCGGTGAGGAAGGCCGGCTACGCCGGTTGGCGTTGTCGGCGGCCATCAACCGTCCGCAGATCTGTCGGCAGATCTTCAACAACACCCGCAGTCCGGCCCGCGACTTCACCGCCAGCTCGCTGCCGGGATTCGATCCCAACATCGCCGGCAGCGACGCGTTGGACTTCAATCCTGAACGGGCGCGCCAACTCTGGGCCCACGCCGACGCGATCTCGCCGTGGAGCGGGCGCTACGCCATCGCCTACAACGCCGACAGCGGCCATCAGGAGTGGGTTGACGCGGTGGCCAACAGCATCAAGAACGTGCTGGGCATCGATGCCGTCGGCGCGCCGCAGCCCACCTTCGCCGGATTCCGCACCCAGATCACCAACCGCACGATCGACACCGCGTTCCGGGCCGGCTGGATCGGTGACTACCCGTCGATGATCGAGTTTCTCGCCCCGCTGTACGCCACCGGCGCGGGATCCAATGACGTCGGCTATTCCAGCCGCGAGTTCGACGCCGGCCTGGCCGCCGCCGAGGCGGCCGCCGACCTGCGGCAGGCCGACGCGCTGGTCAACGTCGCGCAACGAATCCTGTTGCACGACATGCCCGCCGTGCCGCTGTGGTATTACATCGCCGTGCTCGGATGGTCGCCTCAGGTCAGCGCCGTCAAGGTCAGCTGGAACGGGTTGCCCGACTACGAGAATCTCGTCAAGGCTTGAACATGGGCTGGTACATCGCACGTCGGATCGCCGTCATGGTGCCCGTCTTCCTGGGTGCCACGTTGCTGATCTACGGCATGGTGTTCCTGCTGCCAGGCGACCCGCTGGCCGCCATCGCGGGGGACCGGCCGCTGACGCCGGCCGTGGCCGCGGCGCTGCGCGCCCGGTACCACCTGGATGATCCGTTCATCGTGCAGTACCTGCGCTACCTCGGCGGCGTCCTGCACGGCGACCTGGGCCGCGCCTATTCCGGGCTTCCGGTCAGAGACGTTCTCGCACATGCCTTTCCGGTCACCCTGCGGCTCTCGGTGATCGCCCTGGTCGTCGAGGCGGTGCTGGGAATCGGATTCGGGGTGATCGCCGGGCTGCGCCAGGGCGGCCTCTTCGACGCGGGCGTGCTGATCACCGGTCTGGTCATCATCGCGATCCCCATCTTCGTGCTGGGCTTCCTGGCGCAGTTCGTGTTCGGGGTGCGGTTGGGCATCGCGCCGGTGACGGTCGGGGAGCGGGCGACCTTCGCGCGGCTGTTGCTACCCGGAATCGTGCTGGGCTCGGTGTCATTCGCCTACGTGGTGCGGTTGACCCGATCCGCGGTGGCCGCCAACGCGCACGCCGACCATGTGCGCACCGCCACCGCCAAGGGGTTGTCACGGCCGCGGGTGGTGACCGTGCACATCCTGCGCAACTCGCTGATCCCGGTGGTGACCTTCCTGGGCGCGGACCTGGGGGCGCTGATGGGCGGCGCCATCGTGACCGAGGGCATCTTCAACATTCACGGCGTCGGCGGCGTGCTCTATCAAGCCGTCACCCGGCAGGAGGCTCCCACGGTGGTCTCGATCGTGACCGTGCTGGTGCTCATCTATCTGATCACCAATCTGATGGTGGACCTGCTCTACGCGGCGCTGGACCCTCGGATCCGCTATGGCTGAGCACTCCGGCTTCTGGGGCGAGACCTGGCGCATACTGCACCGGCGTCCGAAGTTCGTCATCGCCGCCGCGCTGATCCTCCTCATCCTTGCGGTTGCGCTGTTTCCCGCGTTGTTCACTCACGCCGACCCCGGCTACGCCGACCCGAGCCAAAGCCTGCGCAGCCCGTCGGTCGCGCACTGGTTCGGCACCGACCTGCAGGGCCACGACATCTACGCACGCACCGTCTACGGGGCGCGCGCCTCGGTGACGGTCGGGCTGGGCGCGACGCTGCTGGTCTTCGTCGTCGGCGGCGCGCTGGGTGCGCTGGCCGGTTTCTACGGCGGCTGGATCGACGCAGTGGTCTCCCGCCTCACCGATGTCTTCTTCGGCCTGCCGCTGTTGCTGGCCGCCATCGTCCTCATGCAGGTGTTGCACCACCGCACGGTGTGGACGGTGATCGCCATCCTCGCGTTGTTCGGCTGGCCGCAGGTGGCCAGGATCGCCCGCGGTGCGGTGCTGGCGGTGCGGGGCAGCGACTACGTGCTCGCCGCTAAAGCGTTGGGAATGAGCAGGTTTCAGATCCTGCTGCGGCACGCGCTGCCCAACGCGCTGGGGCCGGTGATCGCGGTGGCCACGATTGCCCTGGGCCTGTTCATCGTCACCGAGGCGACGCTGTCCTACCTCGGCGTCGGATTGCCGCCGTCGGTGGTGTCGTGGGGTGGCGACATCAACCTCGCTCAGACCCGGCTGCGGGCCGGCTCACCCATCCTGTTCTACCCCGCCGGCGCGCTGGCCATGACCGTGCTGGCATTCATGATGATGGGCGACGCGCTGCGCGACGCGCTCGATCCGGCCTCGAGGGCGTGGCGGGCGTGACCGCCGGCGACGATGTAGAGCGCGGCGATGAGGCGGGGGCACCTCCCGCTTGCGGGGGAGAGCGGCGCAAAGTGAGCGGCGCGGCGTCCCCGCTGCTGTCGGTCGAGGGCCTGGAGGTCAGCTTCGGTGAGCACGCCGCGGTGTGCGGGGTGGATCTGCGCGTGCTGCCCGGCCAGACCGTCGCGGTGGTCGGCGAATCGGGATCGGGCAAATCCACCACCGCCGCCGCGATTCTCGGGCTGCTACCGCCGGGAGGCCGAATCACGGGCGGGCGCATCATGTTCGACGGCGTCGACATCTCGACCGCCGATCGCCGAGCGCTGCGCTCGATCAGGGGGCGGCACATCGGCTATATCCCGCAAGACCCGATGACCAACCTCAACCCGGTGTGGAAGGTCGGGTTCCAGATCCGGGAAGCCCTGCGCGCCAACACGAGCGATCGGGGGACGCGGGGGCGGGCGGTGGAATTGCTCGCCGCGGCGGGCATGCCGGATCCGGCCCGGCAGGCGGCCCGCTACCCGCATCAGCTGTCCGGCGGCATGTGTCAACGCGCGCTGATCGCGATCGGGCTGGCGGGCCGGCCGCGGCTGCTGATCGCCGACGAGCCGACGTCCGCGCTCGACGTCACGGTGCAGCGCCAGGTCCTCGACCATCTGCAACGGCTCACCGCCGAACTCGGTACCGCGCTGCTGCTGATCACCCACGATCTGGCGCTGGCCGCCGAACGGGCCGAGCACGTGGTCGTCGTCCACCGCGGGGTCGTGGTGGAATCCGGTGCCGCACGGTCGATTCTGCGCGCGCCGCAACACGAGTACACCCGGCGGCTGGTGGCGGCGGCCCCTTCGCTGGCGCGCCGGAGCCGGCCGGCCGCCACCCCGACCGAGGACATCCTCGTCGCCTCGGATCTCACCAAGGTCTACCGGGAGTCACACGGGGCGCCGTGGCGGCGCAGCGAATTCCGTGCGGTCGACGCGGTGTCGTTTCGGCTGCGCCGCGCGAGCACGCTGGCCATCGCCGGTGAATCGGGCTCGGGAAAATCGACGCTGGCCCGCATGGTGCTGGGCCTGCTCCAATCCACCTCGGGCACCGTCGATTTCGACGGCACCCGGATCGACGACGCGATGCCCCGGGATCGACAGCTGGCCTTCCGCCGCCGCGTGCAGCCGGTGTTTCAAAACCCTTACAGCAGCCTGGATCCCATGTACTCGGTGTTTCGCGCGATCGAGGAACCGCTGCGCATCCACCGCGTCGGCGACCGCAGGCAACGGGCCCAGGCGGTGCACGACCTCGTCGACCAGGTGGCGCTGCCGTCGTCGGTGCTGGATCGGTTGCCCCGTGAGCTGTCGGGTGGCCAACGGCAACGGGTGGCCATCGCCCGGGCGCTGGCGCTGCGGCCCGACGTGCTGGTGTGCGACGAGGCGGTGTCGGCGCTCGACGTGTTGGTGCAGGCGCAGATACTCGACCTGCTGGCCGAGCTGCAGGCCGAACTGGGGCTGGCCTATCTGTTCATCAGCCATGACCTGGCGGTGATCCGGCAGATCGCCGACGACGTCCTGGTGATGCGGGCGGGCCGCGTGGTGGAGCAGGCGCCCACCGAGGAACTGTTCACCGACCCCAAGCACGAATACACCCAGCAGTTGCTCGATGCCATCCCGCGGCTGCGGTGAATCCGGCGGGGATAGGTTGTGAGGTTGTGACAGCAGATCCGCTGGCCCCCCTGATGGACCTGCCCGGCGTCGCCGAGGCCAGTGACCGCGCCCGCGAAGCGTTGGGCCGTGCCCACCGGCACCGCGCCAACCTGCGCGGTTGGCCGGTGACCGCCGCCGAGGCGGCGCTGCGGGCCGCGCGCGCGTCGTCGGTGTTGGACGGCGGCCCCGTCCGGCTGGAGGACCTCGCCGACGCGGGGCAGATCAGCGACCCGGTGTTCGCGGGGGCGCTTCGGGTGGCCCAGGCGCTCGAGGGTGGCGAAGGGCCCGTCGTCGCCATCTGGCGGCGGGCGCCGCTGCAGGCGCTGGCCCGCCTGCACGTGCTGGCCGCGGCCGAGCAGGTCGACGACGAGCGGCTGGGCCGCCCGCGCACCGATGCCGGGGTGGGGCCGCGACTGGAGTTGTTGGCCGAGTTGGTGAACGGGCGCACCCAGGTGCCGGCGCCGGTGCTGGCCGCGGTCGCCCACGGCGAGCTGCTGACGCTGAAGCCGTTCGGCAGCTCCGACGGTGTGGTGGCCCGCGCGGTGTCGAGGTTGGTGACCATCGCCAGCGGGCTGGACCCGCACGGGCTGGGCGTGCCCGAGGTCAGCTGGATGCGTCAGCCCGCCGCGTATCGCGACGCCGCGCAAGGATTCGCCGACGGCACGCCCGAGGGGGTGGGGGCGTGGCTGGTGCTGTGTTGCCGGGCGATGAAAGCCGGTGCGCAGGAGGCGGTGTCGATCGCCGACGCGATGTCGAACAAGTAGCTGAACCGGTTGCCGACGCCGGGAAAACGGGCACAAAAAGGTAGAGCGGGCGACGTTCCGAATGTTCGGTCCGCCGCCCGCTAGCACGGGGCTCGGTTACCAAGCGTGCATCTCGGGGCTGCGTGGGTTGGCCTCGGCGATCTCGCGACGCTTATGGTTGCAACCCCACCCAAAGGGCCGTCGATACCTTCCGCATTTTCGCAATTTCGCAGGCCCGCAACACTTCTGCCATCTTCGCGGCTATGACTCCGCGTGGGTGCCGAGCACCGTGCTGGGCGCCCGGGTCGGGAGAACGAACCTTCTCTTCCGGCTCGACCTTGGCCTTACCGGGCTTCCGTGGTTCCTTTGTACTACTAGACCCCTAGCACAGCAAGGCCCAATTGCGAAGGAAATCCCATGGCGACAGGCGCACGTTTGCTGGGTCGCTAAAACGCGCTAAAAGGCGTAGCGGCGCAACAACGAATACGTCACCGCGCCGGCGGCCAGCGCGCTGATGCCCACCGCGGCCGTCGTGGCGATAGCGGCACCGGAGGGCGCGGGGATGCGGTCACGCAACGACACCGGCCGGGAGAACGAGATCACCGGCCAACCGCGCTCCACGGCCTCCCTGCGCAACCCGCGGTCGGGATTGACCACGCTGGGATGGCCGACGGCCTCGAGCATCGGCAGGTCGGTGATCGAGTCGGAATAGGCGTAGCAGTGCTCTAGCGGGTAGCCCTCGCGCGCGGCCAGCTCGCGGATCGCCTGGACCTTGCCCTCGCCGTAGCAGTAGAACGCGATCTCGCCGGTGTACCGACCGTCCTCGACGACCATCCGGGTCGCCATCGCGTGGGTGGCGCCGAGCGCGCGGGCGATGGGCGCGACGATTTCTTCCCCGGAGGCCGACACCACCACGACGTCGCGCCCGCACAACTTGTGGGCCGCGATCAGGTCGGCGGCTTCGGCGAAGACCAGCGGAGTCACGATGTCGTGCAGCGTCTCGTTGACGATCGACTTGACCTGTTCGACGTCCCAGCCGGTGCACATGTTGGTCATGTGGGCGCGCATCCGATCCATCTGGTCATGATCAGCACCGGAGAGCAGATAGATGAACTGCGCGTAGCTCGACTTGAGCACGGCGCGGCGGTTGAGCAGGCCCTGGTTGAAAAACGGTTTGCTGAACGCCAGGGTGCTGGACTTGGCGATGATCGTCTTGTCCAGGTCGAAGAAGGCCGCCGTGCGGGCATGAGAAGCGGTGGTTGACGCCGAATGATCCGAGGCCGACTGCTCCGCGGTGGGGTCGAAGACGGTCACGGAACCAGCATAGGTCGGGGGTCCGGCAAGGCCGCCATCCCGCACCGGAAATGGCCGCTCAGGGGGTTCGGGACGCGGGCGAAGCGGTGTTTACGCGGCTCAAGCTGGTTTTCCAGAAAATGATCTCTTGCGTTACTCCGGCTTGTCATGTGTATAGTAAGCATTACTCGGCCTTGAGCCGAGGGTGTATCAGCCCGACCCCCCGGGGCTGATGCACGACGACCCTCGCCTCCTCCCCCCCTGGCGGGGGTCGTCCCTTTTCTACGGTCAGTTTTCTCGCTTCGCGGCGTCGGGCTCGGCTCTGCGTGCGTTGCGGGAAAGCGCGTGCGTCGTCGCTGGCGGCATGGCCCCGCGACGCGTTTGTGCACACTCGCGTCTCTATCCACAAATCCCCGTTTGGGACTGTTGTGCCAAGGTCACGGCCCCGCACAGTGGTCGGATGACCAGCGTCTCCGGAGCGGCCGATTCGGCGGGAGTGTTGGCGGTACTGGCGGACCCCGACCTGCGCGCCGAGTTGGATCGGGTGGCCGCGGCCGCCGGCGTTCGCGTGGTGCACGCCGGCGACGCGTCTCCGGTCAGCCGCAAGACGTGGGCCGCGGCCGCGGCCGTCGTGCTGGACGCGGGGGCGGCCGCTCGCTGCGCGCGATGGGCGCTGCCGCGTCGCGATTACGTGATGGTGCTGACCCCGGCCGAACCCGACACGGCGACGTGGGCGGCCGCCGTCGGGGTCGGGGCCGCGCACGTGTTGCGGCTACCCGGGCAGGAAGCGGAGTTGGTCGGCGCGCTGGCCGACGCCGCCGAATCCACGCGCGACGACGGGTCGCGTGGCCACGCGGTCGCCGTGATCGGCGGCTGCGGTGGGGCGGGTGCCTCCTCGCTGGCGGTCGCCCTGGCCCGGACCGCCGGCGAGGCGCTGCTGGTGGACCTCGACCCGTGGGGTGGCGGCCTGGATTTGTTGCTGGGCAGCGAGACCACTCCGGGGTTGCGCTGGCCGGACGTCGCGTTGCAGGGCGGGCGGCTCACCTGGTCGGCGGTGCGTGATGCGCTGCCACGCCACCGCGGAGTCAGCGTGCTGTCGGGCACTCGCCGCGGCTACGAGCTGGAGGCCGCGCCGGTGCACGCCGTCGTCGACGCCGGCCGGCGTGGGTCGGTCAGCGTCATCTGCGACCTTCCCCGTCGTCTCAGCGACGCGACCCAAGCGGCGCTGAGCGCGGCCGACCTGGTGGTCGTCGTGACCCGCTGTGACGTGCGCGCGTGCGCGGCGACCGGGGCGCTGGCCCCGGTGCTGGCGTCCGTCAACCCCAACGTCGGCCTGGTGGTGCGGGGCCCGTCGCCGGGAGGACTGCGGGCGGCCGAGATCGCCGATCTCGCCGGAGTGCCGTTGCTGGCCGCGGTCAAAGCGCAGCCGCAACTCGCCGAACAGGCCGACCGCAGTGGCCTGCGGCTGGGGCGACGCTCACCGCTCGCCGCGGCGGCCGGCCAGGTGCTCGGCGTGCTGCCGGCGGCCGGCGTGCCGAAGGGCAAGGCGGCGTGAGCGGTTCGCTGATCGACCGCGTCCGTGAGCGACTGGCCGGCGAGCCCGGCCCGCTCGGACCGGCGGTGGTGGCCGCGGCCATCCGGGCCGAGTCCGGCGGGATGCTCGGAGACACCGAAGTGTTGGCCAATCTGCGGGTGTTGCAGACCGAGCTCACCGGTGCCGGCATCCTCGATCCGCTGCTCTGCGCCGACGGGACGACCGACGTCCTGGTCACCGCCCCGGATGCGGTGTGGGTTGACGACGGCACCGGCCTGCGGCGCACCGAGATTCGCTTCCCCGACGACGCGGCGGTGCGGCGGTTGGCGCAGCGGCTGGCGTTGGCCGCCGGCCGCCGCCTGGACGACGCGCAGCCCTGGGTGGACGGCGAATTGACCGGCGTCGGCGCCGGCGGGTTCGCGGTGCGGCTGCACGCCGTGCTGCCGCCGGTGGCGGCCGGGGGCACCTGCATTTCGCTGCGTGTCCTGCGGCCGGCCAGCCAGGATTTGGCGGCGCTGATCGCCGCCGGGGCGATCGAGCCGCCGGCGGCCGCGCTGGTCACCGACATCATCGACGCCCGGCTGGCGTTCCTGGTCAGCGGTGGCACCGGCGCCGGCAAGACGACACTGCTCGCCGCGATGCTGGGCGCGGTGTCGCCGGCCGAACGGATCGTCTGCGTCGAGGACGCCTCGGAGCTCGCGCCGCGGCACCCCCATCTGGTGAAGTTGGTCGCACGCTGCGCCAACATCGAAGGCGTCGGCGAGGTACCGGTCCGCCAGCTGGTCCGGCAGGCGCTGCGGATGCGGCCCGACCGCATCGTGGTCGGCGAGGTCAGGGGTGCCGAAGTGGTGGACCTGCTGGCCGCGCTGAACACCGGCCATGACGGCGGCGCGGGCACCGTGCACGCCAACAAGCCCGGTGAGGTTCCCGCCCGGCTCGAGGCATTGGGCGCGCTCGGCGGCCTGGACCGGGCCGCGCTGCACAGCCAGCTCGCCGCCGCCGTGCAGGTGCTGCTGCACGTCGAGCGCGGCCCCGCCGGGCGGCGGCGACTCGGCGAAATCGCTGCGCTGCAACAAGATCAGGGCCAGGTGCGGGCGGTCACCGTTTGGCATGCGGACCGGGGCATGACCGATGCCGCCCCGCAGCTGCAGCGCCTGGTGTGCAGCCGGATGCCGGCATGAACGGCCCAGCCGCGGGTGCGCTACTGCTGTCGCTGGCGCTCGTCGTCGCCGGGCCCTCGCCGCGACGGCGACTGTCGACGTCCCGGCACCGGCAGCTCCCGGCGGCCTGGCTTCGTGCGGCGGGCTGCGCCGCCGCGGGTATCGGCTGCGCCGTCGCCATCGCGCTGCCGCCGACCACCGTGCTGTGCAGCGCGGTCGTCGGGGCGACCGCGCTGCTGCGGTATCGGCGCCGCCGGCGCATCCGGCGCGCGACGGCCGAGGGCCGCGCGCTGCAGACCGCGCTCGAGGTGCTCGTCGGTGAATTGCGGGCCGGCTCGCATCCGGTGCGTGCGTTCCGCGTCGCCGCCGACGACACCGCCGGCGCGGTTGCGGTTTCGCTGCGTTCGGTGGCGGCGCGCGCCCGCCTGGGCGCCGACGTCGCGGCCGGTCTGGTCGCGGCGGGCCGCGCCTCGGCGCTGCCCGGCCATTGGGAGCGGCTCGCACTGTGCTGGCGGTTGGCCAGCGACAACGGGTTGGGCATCGCCACCCTGATGCGCGCCGCTCAACGCGATATCGCTGAGCGGCAACGGTTCTCGGACCGGGTGACCTCGAGCATGGCCGGTGCCCGCGCGACCGCGGCGATACTGGCCGCGCTGCCCGCGCTCGGCGTGCTGTTGGGCCAGCTGATCGGGGCCGAGCCGCTGGGCTTCCTGCTGGGCGGGCGCGCGGGCGGCTGGTTGTTGCTCATCGGCTCGACGCTGGTCTGCGTGGGTCTGCTGTGGTCGGACCGCATCGCCGATCGGGTGGCGTCGTGAACCGATCGGGTGGCGGCGCATGAATCTGGCGGCGGTGCTGCTGGCGGCGGCGCTGTGGATCGGACCCGGGCCAACCCTGGTGCGCGGTCGCGCCGGAGTGCCGCTGCGCGGCGGTCGGCTGCGGCGAAGCACCGGGTCGCCGCGCGGCCCGGATCCGCTGGCCGTCGCTTCCTGTCTGGACGTGCTGGCCGTGTGCCTGGCAGCGGGCATGGCGGTGTCGAGCGCCGCGGCCGCCGCCGCCCCGTCGGCGCCGCCGAATCTGGCCAGGGTGCTGCGCCGCGCCGCCGCTCTGCTGGCGCTCGGCGCCGATCCCGCTGTCGCATGGTCCGTTCCGTCCGGCGCGCAGGATGCGACCGACCCGCAGATCGATGCGCTGCTGCGGTTGGCCCGACGTTCGGCGTCCTCGGGTGCGGCGCTGGCCGGTGGCGTCGCCGAGTTGGCCGAGGACTCTCGCCACGGCGCCGCGCACGCGGCGAGTGCGGCTGCCGAGCGGGCCGGCGTACTGATCGCCGGACCGTTGGGCCTGTGCTTTTTGCCGGCGTTCGTCTGCCTGGGCATCGTCCCGGTGGTGGCCGGTCTGGCCGGTCAGGTTCTGCAATCGGGTCTGCTATGAAAAGAGAGGAAGTCATTGATACTCAACCTGTTTCGCGAAATCTCCGCGCGGCTGGCCGTGCTGGCCGCCGACGAGTCGGGCATGTCGACGGTCGAATACGCCATCGGCACCATCGCGGCGGCCGCGTTCGGCGCCGTGCTGTACACCGTCGTCACCGGCGATTCCATCGTCTCGGCGCTGACCAACATCATCGGTCGCGCGCTCAACACCAAGGTCTGACCGGAAGTGCCGGTGCCAGCACGGTCGAGGCGGCACTGGGCATCGCCGCCCTGGTTGTGGTGCTGGTGCTGTGCCTGGCCGGTGTCACCGCGGTGTCGATGCAGGTTCGTTGCATCGACGCCGCCCGCGAGGCCGCCCGGTTGGCGGCCCGTGGCGACGAACGCTCCGCCGCGGCTGCCGCTCGTCGGCTCGCGCCGGCCGGTGCGCGAGTGGACCTGCGCCGCGACGGGGAATTCCTGGTGGTCACGGTCGTCGCTCATTCGAAGGTGTTGCCCGCCATCGACATTGCGGCCAGTGCGGTCTCGGCGGCCGAGCCGTCGCGGTGATCGAGGCTCGGCCACGCTGGTCGCGGCCTGGATGATCGTGGTGTTGCTGACGGCGACCGGCGCGGGTGTGTACCTGGGCTCGGCGGTGGTGGCCCGCCACCGCGCGCAGGCGGTGGCCGACCTGGCCGCCTTGGCCGCGGCGGCAAGGCTGAGCTCGGGAGCGGACACGGCGTGCGCGGGCGCCAGCGTGCTGGCCCACCGGATGCGGGTCGACGACATCGGCTGTGTGGTCGACGGTCTCGATGTCGTCGTCACTGCGCGGGTGGCGGTCGCGCTCGGCGGCGCGGCGAAGGCCGCCGCACGGGCGGGGCCCGCGGCCGGGGGATCCGACTAGGGCGCGGCGTCCGGCGTCGGCGACAATCCCGCGGAGGCCAGCTCGTCGTCGGTGGGCAGTCGCAGGGAGACCAGTCCGGCGTAGGTATCCGGTTCCAGTTCCACCCGGTTGACGGTGACGTGCACCGGCACCCAATCCCCGTCGTGCCCGGGCATCCGCAACACCCGGCTGGTGGCACCGCCGCTGAATTCCCTTGTCATGGTGGACATCAGGTCCTGGTCGTCGGGGTGCACCCGGGGCTTGCCCGTCTCGCTGCTGCGCCAGTCGTAGAAGGTGCAGGGCTCGTCGAGCCATTTCAGCAGCGACCAGGTGTTGAGATCGATCAGCGCGCGGTGCACCCCGGCCTGGGCCAGGCCGCTGAGGATTCGCTGCGCGAGATCGTCGGTCGACACCTCCGGGCCCTTGAGTTCGGATTGCCAGTTGATGGCCCTCGCCACTAAATGCTCCCGGCCGTCGGGCCCCGGTTCCAGAACCGTGCGCGCGACAAAACCGATCCGGATCGACTCTCCCCGCCAGTCGGTGAGATCCCAGGTGCTGCACAGGGTTTGGTCCGGCTTGGCTTTGACCGCCATGGCCAGGACTTTGGTTTCGTTCGGGTTGAGTTCCCGCGACGGCAGGTCCTCGGCGAACGCCCTGCCGAAGGTGACCTCGACCTCGGGGTTCTTGCCGCTGTTGATCAGCGATTCGCGGGTATCGGTGGCCACGCCGAGCGTCAGGTCCCATTTCAACGGCCCCGGGACCGGCCGCTCGGGTGGTTCGGCGTCGGCGGGGCCGGTCCAGACATGCACGCCGTGGATGAATCCGTCCGACATCACCACCGGTTCGGTGCGAATGATGCGGTCTCGCTTGGGCGTGATGCTGGTCAGCGCCTGGCCGGTCTGCACCGACTCCGCGATCGCGGTGCGCACCGCGGCCAGATAGGGACTTCGGCGCAGGAACGTGGTGATGGGGACGAGATTCTTGAGTTGGCGGCCCTGCGCCACAACGGTGGGATCACCCCCGAGTGTCTCCACGAGCAACCAGTCGTGGGCCATGCGGCCGATTTTACGGTGAGGGCATGGATCAGTGGGAGTGCGGGCTTCGCCACATCACCCGGGGGCGGTCGTCACCCGCCGGGCTCGCCCTTCCGTGGCCCCCGCGCCAGTTCCGCGAGAACCAGCTTCAGCACCAGCACCGCGCCCGCCTTGTCGAGGGGGTCGTTGCCGTTGCCGCACTTGGGGGACTGCACACACGACGGGCATCCCCTGGGGCACTCGCACGCCTCGATGGCGGCGGCCGTTGCGCCCAGCCAGGTGCGGGCCTGGCGAAAGCCCCGTTCGGCGAAACCCGCGCCGCCGGGATAGCCGTCGTAGACGAAGACGCTGGGCAGGCCAAGGGGATCGGGCCCGACGGCCGTGGACAGGCCGCCGATGTCGCCGCGATCGCAACTGGCCACCAGCGGCAGCAACCCGATCGCCGCGTGTTCGGCGGCGTGCAAGGCGCCCGGGATCCGGATCGCCTCAATACCGTTGCGCTGCAACGCATCTTCGGTGATGGTGTACATCGCCGCCATGGTGGCCAAGGTGTGCTCCGGCATGTCGAGTTCGATGAAATCGATCACCTCCCCGGAGAGCCGGCGGCGCAGATACCCCACCACCTGGTGGGTGACGCGCACCGGCACCAGGCCCAGGGCGACCGGCCCGTACGTCAGGCGCTCGCCGGCGCCGGTGACGGCGATGTCGGTGATCTCCCGTGCGTACGTCGCGTAACCGGGGTCCTCGGCGTGCACGAACGCGATGCCTTCCTCGGTGTCCAGCGAGTCGACCACGTAGCTGTCGCCCTGGTGCAGGTACACCGCGCCGGGGTGGACGGTGGCCGGCGCCCGACCCGTGTCGGCGCTGCCCAGCAACCTTCCGGTGTCGGCCTCCAGGATGACGATCTGGCCGCCCGCCGAGCCCCGGATGTCCACCGCGCCATGAGGTTCCAGGCCGGGCACCGGAAAGTACTTTCCGCTGCGCCGGCGCAGCAGCCCGTCATCGACCAGGCCGTCGGCCACCTCGGTGGCGCCGAGGGTGCGCACCTCGGCCTCGTCCAGCGGAAGTTCGGTTGCCGCGCACAGCAGCTGCGGACCCAGGATGTACGGATTGCCCGGGTCGATCACGACCCGTTCGACCGGCTTGTCCAGCAGCGCCGCGGGGTTGTGCACCAGATAGGTATCCAGCGGATCGTCCCGGGCGACGAGCACCACCAGCGCACCCTGGCCGCGCCGCCCGGACCGGCCGGCCTGCTGCCAGAACGAGGCGACCGTGCCGGGGAAACCGGCCAGCACCACCGCGTCGAGGCCGGCGATGTCCACGCCCAGCTCCAGCGCGTTGGTGGTGGCCAGCCCCCGCAGCCGGCCCTCGGCCAGCGCGCGCTCCAGCGCGGTGCGGTCCTCGGCAAGGTAGCCGGCCCGATACGACGCGACCGTGCGGGACAGCTCCGGAGCGATGTCGTCCAGCCTCGCCTGCGCGCCGAGCGCGGTCAGTTCCGCTGCGCGGCGGGACCGCACGAACGTCAGCGTCTGAGCGCCCTCGGCGATCAGGTCGGCCATCACCCGCGCCGCCTCGGCACCGGCGGACCGACGCACCGGCGCCCCGTTCTCGCCGGTCAGGTCGGCCCGCAGCGCGGGCTCCCACAACGCCACGGTCCTGGCGCCCTGCGGTGACCCGTCCTCGGTGACCTCCTCGACCGGCAGCCCGATCAGCTCGGCGGCCGTCGCGCCCGGCGAATCCGTTGTGGCGCTGGCGAAGATAACCGTCGGTGACGACGAATAGCGGGCACACAACCGCAGCAGGCGGCGCAGCACCATCGCCACGTTCGAGCCGAATACCCCACGGTAGTAATGGCATTCGTCGACCACCACGAACCGCAGGCCACGCAGCAGGACGGCCCAGCGGGCGTGGTTGCGCAAGATCGACAAGTGGATCATGTCGGGGTTGGAGAACAACCACCGCGAGCGTTCCCGCGCGAAGCGGCGGACCTCCGTCGGGCTGTCACCGTCGTACGCGGTGGGGGCGACCCCGAAACCGGGATCGTGCAACCGTGGAACCGCCGCCGTCAGCGCGTGCGCGGCGCGCAATTGGTCGTGGCCCAACGCTTTTGTCGGTGACAGGTAGAGCACCCGGGCGCGCGGATCGGTCGCCAGCGCGTTGAGCACCGGAAGCTGGTAGGCCAGTGACTTTCCCGAGGCGGTACCGGTGCTGAGCACGACATGACGGCCCGAGTACGCCAGGTCGGCGGCCGCGAACTGATGCGACCACGGTGATTTGATCCCGCGTTCGGCGAACGCGCCGATGACGTCGGACTCGGCCCAGTCCGGCCAATCGTGCGGCCGGCCGCTGCGCGCCGGCAGTTCGGCGACGTGACGCAGCGGATGTTCGTCGGCCGCGGTTCCGGCGAGTGCGGCGGCCAGCAGTTCGCTGCCGAAACTCGCCATCTCACTTCCTCCGGGATCCGATTGTGAAATCGGCCTGCGAATCGGCCTTCGAATCGGCGGATGACACAAGTCTGTCGCCGACGCGATGAACATGGTTGACTATTTGCGGTCGCAGCTTCTGTGTTCGTGTCAAACTTTCGCAGGATCGACGTTGCGGCCGCGGTTCCTGCGAGGTTAATCGGTCGGGTGAAGTTCCGGCGACTCAGCGAGGTATGGCGGTCGTACCAGGCCCGGGGCATCGAAAAGCGATGCCCCGCACCCAGAAGAAAAGGAAAGATCGAGAGATGCCACAGGGAACTGTGAAGTGGTTCAATGCGGAGAAGGGCTTCGGGTTCATCGCCCCTGAAGACGGTTCCGCGGATGTGTTTGTCCACTACACGGAGATCCAGGGTTCGGGCTTCCGCACCCTCGAAGAGAACCAGAAGGTCGAGTTCGAGATCGGCCATAGCCCTAAGGGCCCCCAGGCCACCGGAGTCCGCTCCGTCTAAACGAGAGCAGACCTGAACGGATACCCCCCGTGCAGACCCGCCCAAAGCGGGTTCAGCCGGGGGGTTTCCTCTTTTACTGCGGCAACCAGGCGTGCATGCCCGTCGACGCCCCGCGGCGCGCCGGTTGCCTCAAGACGCGGGCGGGCCCCCTGGCCTACTGTCGGTGGCGTGAGCCAGCTTTCCTTCTTTACAGCGGAGTCGGTGCCGCCTGCGGTCGCCGATCTTTCCGGGGTGCTGGCGGCGTCCGGGCAGATCGTCACCGTCGGTGCCACCGGTGAAAACGCCGTTGCGGGTGCTCGGCTGTCGGTGGTCGTGGACCAGCCCTGGCGGGCCTCGGCGCTGGCCGAGATGATCCGGGAGGCGGGCCTGGTCGCCGAGATCGGCCGTACCGACGAGGACACCCCGTTGGTACGCACCGCCGTGGACCCCTCGCTGAGCACGCTGGCCGCCGAATGGACGCGCGGGGCGGTCAAGACCGTGCCGCCGCGCTGGCTGCCCGGCCCGCGCGAGCTGCGGGCGTGGACGCTGGCGGCCGGAAACCCGGAGGGCGAGCATTACCTGCTGGCATTGGACCCGCACGCGCCGGACACGCACTCGCCGCTGGCGTCGGCGTTGATGCGCGTGGGGATCGCGCCCACCCTGATCGGCACCCGCGGCGGGCGCCCGGCGTTGCGGATCAGCGGACGCCGCAGGCTATCGCGCCTGGTAGAAAACGTGGGGGAACCGCCCGACGGCGCCGACGCGTCCGCCCGCTGGCCGCGCGTCTAGCCGGCGGATGGCGGCCGAAATTCCGCCGTTTTCGCGAAGGTCAGTTTGCGCAGGCCCGCCCAAGGGTGCGAAATTGTCAGGTGCCGCAGGGCGAAGGAACGGTCGCGTACCTGAATTTCACCGGAATTTTCGATGCCGACCTGTCATTCTTCCTGCAGGTGGTCTCGCAGGGGGGACCAATCACGGATGGAGCGTAAGGGCAGTTGGCTGACCCGAAACTAAAGGACACCAGTAGCGGCGGGAATGGCAGCCGCCGGCGACTCGTGATTGTCGAGTCGCCCACCAAGGCGCGCAAACTGGCCGGCTACCTGGGCTCCAGGTACATCGTCGAGTCCTCGCGCGGCCACATCCGCGACCTGCCCCGGGCCGCCGCCGACGTGCCGGCGAAGTTCAAGTCGGAGCCCTGGGCCCGCCTCGGGGTCAACGTCGACGCGGACTTCGAACCGCTGTACATCATCAGCCCCGAGAAGAAGAGCACGGTCACCGAACTCAAGGGCCTGCTCAAGGAGGTCGACGAGCTCTACCTGGCCACGGATGGTGACCGCGAGGGCGAAGCCATCGCCTGGCACCTGCTGGAAACCCTCAAGCCGAACATCCCGGTCAAGCGGATGGTGTTCCACGAGATCACCGAGCCGGCCATCCTCGAGGCCGCCGAAAACCCGCGCGACCTGGACATCGATCTGGTCGACGCGCAGGAAACCCGGCGCATCCTGGACCGGCTGTACGGCTACGAGGTCAGCCCCGTGCTGTGGAAGAAGGTCGCGCCCAAGCTGTCGGCGGGCCGGGTCCAGTCGGTGGCCACCCGGATCATCGTGCAGCGCGAACGCGACCGCATGGCGTTCCGCAGCGCCTCCTACTGGGACATCGTGGCCCAGCTGGACGCGAGCGTGTCCGACCCGCAGGCCTCGCCGCCCACCTTCACCGCCCGCCTGACCGGCGTCGACGGCCTGCGCGTGGCCTCCGGCCGCGACTTCGACTCGCTGGGTCAGCTGCGCAAAGCCGACGAGGTGACCGTTCTTGACAAGGCGAGCGCCACGCAGCTGGCCGCGGGCCTGCGCGGGGCGCAGCTGTCCGTCGCGTCGGTGGAGGAGAAGCCCTACACGCGG
The DNA here is from genome assembly GCF_001673055.1 of Mycobacterium sp. 1245801.1. NCBI lineage: Bacteria > Bacillati > Actinomycetota > Actinomycetes > Mycobacteriales > Mycobacteriaceae > Mycobacterium > Mycobacterium sp. 1245801.1. Next base: position 12,702 of record NZ_LZKY01000153.1, on the reverse strand, counting down.
CGCCCCTACGCGCCGTTCATGACCTCGACGCTGCAGCAGGAGGCCGGCCGCAAGTTGCGGTTCTCCTCCGAGCGCACCATGAGCATCGCCCAGCGGCTCTACGAAAACGGCTACATCACCTATATGCGTACCGACTCCACCACGCTGTCGGAGTCCGCGATCAACGCCGCCCGCACGCAGGCCCGCCAGCTCTACGGCGCGGAATACGTGTCCCCGTCGCCGCGGCAGTACACGCGCAAGGTCAAGAACGCCCAGGAGGCGCACGAGGCGATCCGCCCCGCGGGCGAGACCTTCGCGACCCCGGACGCGGTGCGCCGCGAGCTCGACGGCGACGAATTCCGCATCTACGAGCTGATCTGGCAGCGCACGGTGGCCTCGCAGATGGCCGACGCCCGCGGCACCACGCTGAGCCTGCGGATCAACGGTCAGTCGGCGGGCCGCGACGTCACGTTCTCGGCCAGCGGTCGCACCATCACCTTCGCGGGTTTCCTGAAGGCCTATGTGGAGACGGTGGACGAATTGGCCGGCGGCGAGGCCGACGACGCCGAGAGCCGGCTGCCGCAGCTGACCAAGGGCCAGCGGCTGGACGCCATCGAACTCACCCCCGACGGCCACGCCACCAATCCCCCGGCGCGTTACACCGAGGCGTCACTGGTCAAGGCGCTCGAAGAGCTGGGCATCGGCCGCCCGTCGACGTACTCGTCGATCATCAAGACCATCCAGGACCGCGGCTACGTGCACAAGAAGGGCAGCGCCCTGGTGCCGTCCTGGGTGGCGTTCGCCGTAACCGGTTTGCTGGAACAGCATTTCGGCCGCCTGGTCGATTACGACTTCACCGCGGCGATGGAAGACGAGCTCGACGCGATCGCCTCGGGGCAGGAGCGACGCACCGACTGGCTCAACAACTTCTACTTCGGCGGCGAGCACGGGGTGGCCGACTCGGTGGCCCGCTCCGGCGGCCTGAAGAAGCTCGTCGGCGTCAACCTGGAAGGCATCGACGCCCGAGAAGTCAACTCCATCAGGCTATTTGATGACGAACAGGGCCGGCCGGTCTACGTCCGGGTGGGCAAGAACGGGCCTTACCTGGAACGCATGGTGACCGGTGATGACGGCGAGCCCAAGCCGCAGCGGGCCAACCTCAACGACTCGCTGACCCCCGACGAGCTCACGCTGGAGGTGGCCGAGCAGCTGTTCGCCACGCCGCAGGAGGGCCGCGTGCTGGGGGTGGACCCGGAAACCGGACACGAGATCGTCGCCAAGGACGGCCGGTACGGCCCTTACGTTTCCGAGGTCCTGCCGGAGCCGCCGCCCGACGACGACGGCAGCGCCGCGCCGGCCAAGAAGGGCAAGAAGCCGACCGGCCCCAAGCCCCGCACCGGTTCGCTGCTGCGCACGATGGACCTGCAGACGGTCACGCTCGAGGACGCGCTGCGGCTGCTGTCGCTGCCGCGCGTGGTCGGTGTGGACCCCGCCACCGGCGAGGAGATCACCGCGCAGAACGGCCGGTATGGCCCATACCTCAAGCGCGGCACCGATTCTCGCTCGCTGGCGACCGAGGAGCAGATGTTCGACATCACCCTCGAGGAAGCGCTGAAGATCTACGCCGAGCCCAAGCGCCGCGGCCGACAGGGTGCCGCCGCGCCCCCGCTGCGTGAGCTGGGCGCCGATCCGGCGACGGGCAAGCCGATGGTGATCAAGGACGGCCGGTTCGGTCCGTACGTCACCGACGGTGAGACCAACGCCAGCCTGCGCAAGGGTGACGACGTCGCATCGATCACCGACGAGCGCGCCGCCGAACTGCTGGCCGATCGCCGGGCTCGTGGCCCGGCCAAGCGTCCGGCCAAGAAGACGACCCGCAAAGCGCCGGCCAAGAAGGCGCCGGCGAAGAAGGCCGCCAAGCGCAGCTGAGCCCGGCTCTCAGTAGCCCGGGCCGATGGCCTCGCCGGACATCTCCTCGGTCCGCGGCCGGGTGGGCGCGGGGTCGGTCGTTCCGGCCAGGTGCACCGGGCGTGCCAGCTGGGTGGGCGCGCGGCGGCCGCGCAGCTCGACCACCTCGCCGACGTCCCAGCACAGGGCCTCGGCGTCCAGCGCGCCGCTGACCGCGATCGCCGACGCGAGCACGTGGCCGGGCTCGAGCTTGGCCAGTTCGGTCAGCCGGGCGGCCTCGTTGACCGGGTCGCCGATCACCGTGTACTCGAAGCGGGCCTGCGCGCCGATGTGACCGGCGATGGCCCGCCCGGAGGACACCCCGATGCCGAACTCCGCCGAACCGATCACCGGCAGCAGCGCGTCGTGCAATTCCCGGGCCGCGGCCAGCGCTCCGCCGGGCGAGTCGGGGTGTTCGATCGGCGCGCCGAAGATGGCCAGCGCGGCGTCACCCTGGAACTTGTTGACGAAACCGCCATGCTTGCCAACGGTTTCCACCACCACCCGGAAGAACTCGTTGAGCAGGTGGACGACCTCGGCGGGTGGCCGGGTGGAGGCCAGCTGGGTGGACCCGACCAGGTCGACGAACAGCACCGCGACGTCGCGCTCCTGGCCGCCCAGCTCGGTGCCGCGCTCCAGCGCCCGGCGGGCCACGTCCTCACCGACATAGCGGCCGAACAGGTCCCGCAGCCGCTGCCGCTCGGACAGGTCGCGCACCATGTCGTTGAAGCCCGCCTGCAGCAGGCCGAGCTCGCTGGCGTCGTAGATCTGCATGTGCGCGTTGTAGTTTCCGCGCTGCACTTCGGAAAGCGCCCAGCGCAGCTGGCGCAGCGGGTCGGCGATCGACATGGCCACCAGCAGCGTGCTGACTCCGCCGATGCCCAGCGCCGCCACCGCCAGCAACAGGATGGGGGTGAACAGCTTCTCCGGTGTGGCGTGCAGCAGCGAGGTCTTGTCGGCCACCACCGCCAACACGATCGCCAGCACCGGCACGGCGGTGGACAGCATCCACGTCAGGATCTGGCGCAGGATGACGCCGGGCGCCTTGACGTTTTCGGGCACCCCGCTGCGCAGGGCGGCCACCGCCACGGGCCGCAGCACCCGTTCGGACTGCAGGTAGCCGATGATCGAGGTGGCCGCGGCGCCCAGCCCGGTGGCCACCGCCACCACGGGCGCGGCGTATCGCGCCACCGACCAGCTGGCGATGATGAACACCACGCTGCCGATGGCCCAGGCCACGATGCTGATCAGGGTGCGGTAGAACGGCATTCGCAGCGCGCGGCTGCGGGCCAGTTCGGTGGCGGCGGGGTCGGCCTCGGCGAGCATGTTGTCGCGGCGCTGCCACCGGAACACGGGCAGCAGCAGCCGCAGCGTGACGGCCAAACCGGTGAGGAACACGACGACCAGCGCGGTGGCGAAGATCGCCACGTTCAGCACCGGCAGGTCCTGTAACTGGATGCGGTCCTCGGGCGGCAGCGCGTAGCGCAGGAAGCCGAGCACGAACAGGGCGCCGATGATGTCGGCCTGCAGCATGCTGAGCGAGAACAGCGGCCACGGCGTGCGCATCACCCAGCGGACGAATGCGCTGATCCGCCCCGGTAGTGCCGCCGCCGTAGTCACTTACCCACCGTATCGGGCGGCGGCGACGTCTCGGAAACTTAATAGCGATCTCGGCAGGTCGCCCGCGATGCCCAACCGGCGCCGAAGATAACGGAATGGTCGCGGTACGGTGGCCGTTCGGTATCTGTCGGCACCGCCACTACTGTTACCGGTGATGTCCGGGGTGTTTACGCGGCTGGTAGGCCAGGACGCGGTGACGGCCGAGCTGCTGGCCGCCGCCCGAGCCGCCCGTGGTGACGCCGACCACAGTGGGTCTGGCGCCGGGACTATGACACACGCGTGGCTGATCACCGGCCCGCCGGGCTCCGGGCGCTCGGTGGCGGCGCTGTGCTTCGCGGCCGCCCTGCAATGCACGTCGGCCTCTGACGACGGCGAGCCGGGCTGTGGGCGCTGCCACGCGTGCACGACGACCATGGCCGGCACCCACGCCGACGTGCGGCGGGTGATCCCCGAGGGCCTGTCCATCGGCGTCGACGAGATGCGCGCGATCGTGCAGATCGCGTCGCGGCGCCCGGCCACCGGGCACTGGCAAATCGTGGTGATCGAAGATGCCGACCGGCTGACCGAGGGCGCCGCCAACGCCCTGCTGAAGGTGGTCGAGGAACCGCCGCCGTCGACGGTGTTCCTGCTGTGCGCGCCGTCGGTGGATCCCGAGGACATCGCGATCACGTTGCGTTCCCGGTGCCGGCATGTGGCGCTGGTGACGCCCTCGGCCGAGGCGATCGCGCGGGTGCTGGTCGACAGCGACGGCCTGACCCCCGACACGGCGAACTGGGCGGCGTCGGTCAGCGGCGGGCACGTGGGCCGGGCGCGACGGCTGGCCACCGATCCCGAGGCCCGGGCGCGCCGGGAGCGGTCGTTGACGCTGGTGCGCGACGCCGCGACCCCGTCGCGGGCCTACGCCGCAGCCGAGGAGCTGGTGGCGGCGGCCGAGGCCGAGGCCGTTGTGCTGACCGCCGACCGCGCCGAGGCCGAGACCGAAGAGCTGCGCACGGCCCTGGGCGCGGGCGGCACCGGCAAGGGCACCGCGGGCGCCATGCGCGGCGCGGCCGGGGCGATGAAGGACCTTGAGCGACGCCAGAAGTCGCGTCAGACCCGGGCCTCGCGCGATGCGCTGGACCGCGCGCTGATCGACCTGGCGACCTACTTCCGCGACGCGCTGATGGCCTCCGCCCTGCAAGGGGGAGCCGCGGTGCGGGCCAACCACCCGGACATGGCCGAGCGGGTGGCCGCGCTGGCCGCCCACGCCCCGCCCGCGCGGCTGCTGCGCTGCATCGAAGCGGTGCTGGAGTGCCGCGAGGCGCTGGCGATCAACGTCAAGCCCAAGTTCGCCGTCGACGCCATGGTCGCCACCATCGGCCAGCAACTGCGCGACTAACCGCCTGGCTTGGGTCTGCCCGCCCGCCTGCCGTAGACTCGTGCCGCCCGGCGTGCGGGTATGCCGCCTTAGCTCAGTCGGTAGAGCGATTCACTCGTAATGAATAGGTCGGGGGTTCGATTCCCCCAGGCGGCTCCATCTTTTCACCCGACGCGTTCACGCCGGCGCGACGAACCCCACCGGGCCCGACGCGAGGCACAACGCCAGCGCGGTCGTGTTGGCGCGCACCGTGATCGCGTCGCCGGCGCCCGGCAGCCGCGCGAAGACCCGGTTGAGTCCGGGATGCACCGGCACCTTGACCTCGGGACCCTGCGTCATCGACAACGTCATCGAGCCGTCGCTGTTGGCCAGGTAGTTCAGTTCGACCGTCCAGTCGGCGGGCAGCAGCGGGCCGTCGAGGGCCAGGCGCGCCGGGCGGTCCGGCTGGGCGAAGTAACCGCACTGGGGCATCGGCCCGGGCGCGATGGTCCGGACCCAGGTCACCCGCGCCTTGATCAGCCGCCCCGAGGGGTCGAACATGCGCAATTGTGTTGTGGCCGGCGCGAATTCGGGCCTGTCCCGCAGCAGGGCGAACAGGTGGCTGGCCAGATTCTCCGGCGCGGCCACCCGCTGCAACACGAACGGGTCGACCTCCTGATCCAGCAGCGGCGCGTCCGAGGCCGCGTGGGCCGCGGCCAGCGACGCCCGGGCGTTGCGCAGATAGGGCTGGGCCGGGTTGTCGCGCCAGCTGGTCAGGAACGTGGCCGTCGAGTACAGGCTGCTGGCCACGAACAGCACCGCCAAAACCGCGACCGCCGCGGCGCGTTTCGGTGAAGCGTCGAGCCAGCGCGGCCCGGCCTGCCGGTTGGGCGCGCACAACGCCACCGCGGCCAGCAGCGCCAGCACCACGACCAGATCGGGCAGGTAGCGCAGCGTCTGCGCCAGCTCGAGCGCGGTTTGCTTCGACGACCGCATCAAATAGATCGGCACCTGGCAGGCCACGGCGTAGCCGACGGCGATCGCCCACACCGGCCCGATGCGCTCCTTGCGCACCAGCGACACCGCCAGCGTCGCGGCCAGCACCAGCCACCCCAGCGCCATCACCGACGGCGGGGGCGTGGCCCAGGGCGAGGCGGGCGCCCAACGGTCCCAGTGCCACGGCCCGCCGGCCAGCCCCGGCACGATGCCGTGCGTGATCGACCGCGCCAGCAGCCGGCCCGTCATCGACAGGTCCGAACTCCACCGCTGCTGATTAACCACGGCCAGATAGAGCGCGATCCAGGCGGCGGTGAGCGCCAGCGCGGCGATCCACAAGCGCAGGCCGGCCCGCCACACCGTCGCCACCGCCGATCCCAGGCTGCGATCGCCGGTCACGTGGCCCAGCAGCGCGGCCACCGCGAACGCGACGAACGGGATCACCGCGGCCTTCTCGAAGAACAACAGCCCACCGAGGTAGACCAGCACGCCGGTCACCGCGTAGCGCTGTTTGCCGGTGCGCACCAGTGCGACGGCGTCGGCGCTCACCCAGGCCAGCGCGGCCAGCATCGGCAACGAATTCAGCGCGGCCGCCCACCACGCGAAGCCGGGCACCGCCAACGGGATGGACAACCCGAACGTCAACGGGATCAGCAGCACCGGCCGCCAGCCCAAGATGACGTGCAGCGCGCGCAACAACGCCAGCGAGGCCAGCAGTTGCAGCACCAGCAGGCTGACCGCCGGCCAGGTCCAGTCCAGTGGCGCGAGCCGGATGATGGTGCCCGCGAGCAGAAATGCCCCGGGCATGACGTGCCCGTCGTGGTCGTCGAACAGGTACGACGGCGCCAGCAGGTGGTGGGTGCCGGCCTTGCCGATGAGGATCAGGTCGTCCCAGTAGAAGTAGCCGCCGAAGGCCAGCACCGCGCGCACGGCCAGCTGCACCGCGATGAGCGCGACCGCCACGACCGCTATGTATGGTGGGCCGGTGCGTGCACTGGTTACCGGGGCAGCCGGATTCATCGGCTCGACGCTAGTCGACCGTCTGTTAGCCGACGGTCATGCGGTGGTGGGGCTGGACAACTTCGCCTCGGGCCGCGCGACCAACCTCGAGCATCTGGCCGACAACCCGGCCCACGTCTTCGTCGAGGCCGACATCGTGACCGCCGACCTGCAGGCAATCCTCGACGAGCACCGCCCGGAGGTGGTGTTCCACCTGGCGGCCCAGATCGACGTGCGGCACTCGGTGGCCGACCCGCAGTTCGACGCGTCGGTCAACGTGATCGGCACCGTGCGCCTGGCCGAGGCCGCTCGCCGGGCGCAGGTGCGCAAGATCGTGCACACCTCCTCGGGCGGGTCCATCTACGGCATCCCGCCGCGCTACCCGACTCCCGAGAGCGTGCCGACCGACCCGGCGTCGCCGTATGCCGCGGGTAAGGTGGCGGGCGAGATCTACCTGAACACCTTCCGGCACCTCTACGGCCTGGACTGCTCGCACATCGCGCCGGCCAATGTCTATGGGCCGCGCCAGGATCCGCACGGTGAGGCCGGGGTGGTGGCGATCTTCGCCCAGGCGCTGCTATCGGGCAAGCCCACCAAGGTTTTCGGCGACGGCGGCAACACCCGCGACTACGTCTTCGTCGACGACGTCGTGGACGCCTTCGTCAAGGCCTCCGGTGACGCCGGCGGCGGGCAGCGCTTCAACGTCGGCACCGGCATCGAAACCTCAGACCGCCAACTGCATTCGGCGGTGGCGGCCGCCGTCGGGGCGCCCGACGACCCGGAGTTCGCGCCGCCGCGGCTGGGTGACCTCAAGCGGTCCTGCCTCGACATCGCTTCTGCCGCAGAGGTTTTGGGGTGGAAGCCGAAGGTCGAGCTGTCCGACGGGGTGGCCCGCACGGTGGAGTACTTCCGCCGGGCGCAGGCCCGCTAGGTCGTTTCGGGAGCCTGCGCGGATTCCAGAGCCACCGCACGGGCCAGCCGCGCGTAGCGCAGCTCCAAGTCCTTGAACCGCATGTACGTGCTGAGCGTGGTGAAGCAGAACGCCATGATCAGCGCGTAGAGCATCAGGTCGGTGCCGCGGCGCACCCCGAACCACTGGGCCACCACCGTGGTGTCGTCGGGGCGCAGCACCGCATAGATGCCGCCCAGCACGAACACCACGTAGCCGACCTTCACCCAGGCCTTTGACCGCGAATTACGCCGCGAGCGCAGCAGATAGACCAGCAGCGCGACGATCGACCCGATCAGCAGCACCTGAATCCAGTTCATGGAGTCCTCCCTCGCAGGAATCCGTCGAAAATGATGTTGACACCGTTGAGCAGGGGCTGCCCCTTGGACCTCGAGTACTCGGTGTAGAGCACCTCGATCGGCTCTTCGGCGACGCGCCAATGGTTTTCGTCGATCAGCATGACGAATTCGTTGGCGTGGCTCATGCCGCTCATGGTGATGTCCAGCCCGTCGGCGACCTTCTTGTTGAACACCCGCAGCCCGTTGTTGGTGTCGGTCAGGCCAAGTCGGCGGCCGCGCCGGCTCAGCCGCGCGGCGGTCTGCAGCACGATCCGTTTCACCAGCGGCGGCCGGGCCCCCTGCTGCGTGCCGAACCGGGTGCCGATCACGACGTCGACGTCCCCGGCGCGCAACCGGTCGACCATGGTCGCCAGGTCCTTGACGCGGTGCTGGCCGTCGGCATCGAACGTGGCGAAGATCTGGGCGCCCGGCTGCCTGCGGGCGTACTCCACGCCGGTCTGGATGGCCGCGCCCTGCCCGAGGTTGATCGGGTGGCGCACCAGGTGAGCCCCGGCCCGCCGGGCGATCTCACCGGTGTCGTCGGCGCTGCCGTCGTCCACGCAGACGACGTTGTCGAATACCGAGCGCACATCGGCCACCACCTCGCCGATGACAGCTGCTTCGTTGAAGGCGGGAATGACGACCCAGACGACCGAATAATGCGTTTCAGTACCCATCTAAGCCCACAAGGTACACGCTGGTGCAGGCCGAATCAGCCGGTAGAGCGCGCGGCGCGCGACAGCGCCACCAGATGGACGCCGATGCCCACCACCGGGCCGCACAGCAACCCGACCACGGTCCGGGTCTGCAGGGACAACGGCAGCAACAGCAGCAGCCCCGAGGCGACCGTGGCGCTCACCCAGCCCAGCGAGTAGGCCCGGTGCAGCGCGGCGGCCACCGCCGCAGCCCCGGTCAGCGTCAGCATGGCGATCGCCACCGCCGCCGCGGTCAGCCACGCCAGCAGCGCGCTGCTGGCGTGGTACTGCGGCCCGAAGGCCACCCGCAACAGCCAGGGGCCCAGCACGCCCGCGGCGGCCACGCCGACCGCGCCGATCGCCCCGACGATCGCGGCCGGGGCGAGCAGCGCGCGAATCCGATCGCTGCGCTCGTCGACGAAATGCGCAATCAGGTTGCCCTGCATGGCCGTCAGCGGAACCAGCAGCGGCGCGCGGGTCAGCGTGACGGCCAGGATGATCACCCCGCCCTGCGCGCCGAGCTCGGCGCTGGTCAGCTTCAGCAGCACCGGAAATCCCATCACCAGGATGGCGCTGGCGCCGGCCGCGGTGATCGAATGTGCCGCTCCCCGTAGGAAGGTCGCCGTCCCGCCCGGGGTGAGCAGCCGGGCGGTGGCCCTGGTGGCCGGCGAGGCCACCAGCAAGATCAGCCAGGCGACCGCCCCCGCCACCGTCGCCCACAGGAAGCCGACCAACCGCCACCCGAGCGCCACGGTGGCCGTGGCCACCGCCACCCGGATGACGGCGTCGGTCACCATCAGCGCGCCGTAGCGGGTCCACTGGTTGGTGCCGGCCAGCATGCCCAGCAGGGTGGCGTGCACGCAGAATCCGGCGAGGCCGACCGACAGCAGCGCCACCGACAGCAGCCGCGCCTCGACGAACACCCGCCCGCTCCACAACGGCGAACTGCCGGCGATCACGACGGCCGCGGCCACGCCCACCAGCATGGCGACCCGCATCGGGTGGGTGCGCGGTTCGCCGGGCACCGGCAGCGCGGCCAGGTCGCTGACATAGGGGGTGGAGCGGACCTCGCGGGTGGTCTCCTGCAGCAGGCCATTGGCGGCGCCGGTGACCAGCCCGAACGCCCCCCAGAACACCCCGAATATCGAAAAGCCGCTCGGCGCCAGGTCACGAGCGGCCAGGTAGATCACCGCGTAACCGCACAGCGCGGTCACGGCGGTGGCGGTGCCGACCCTGGCCATGCTGCCGCGCGCCACCGGCCCCTGCGAGGCGCTGATCTCGGTCATCGGGGCGGCGGCGCTTTCGGCCGACTGCCCCGATTTTTCGCCACAATTTGAAAATTCTATGCGGCCCGCAGTGGACGCCGGCCGCGACGATCCGGTTGGCTAGTGTGGGCGGCGGCCGGAAAGGATCCATGTCCGCTTTGCGCACCTTCGGGGTCTCGCTGTTGGTCACCGCGGCGGCACTCGGCCTCGGATACGCCTACGGCGGCTTCAAGGGTCTTTACCTGCTGCTGGTGCTGGCCGCCCTCGAGGTGTCGTTGTCGTTCGACAACGCGGTCATCAACGCCTCGATCCTGAAGCGGATGAGCCGCTTCTGGCAGCGGATGTTCCTGACCATCGGGATCCTCGTCGCCGTGTTCGGCATGCGGCTGCTCTTCCCGCTGCTCATCGTGTGGGCGACCGCTGGCCTGGATCCGGTGCGGGCGATGTCGTTGGCGCTGCATCCACCGCCGCACGGCGCGCTGGAGTTCGCGGACGGGTCGCCCAGCTACGAAAAGCTCGTCATCGCGGCTCACCCGCAGATCGCGGCGTTCGGCGGAATCTTCCTGTTGATGCTGTTCCTGGATTTCCTGTTTTATGACCGAGACCTCAAGTGGCTCAAATGGATTGAGATCCCGTTCGCACGCATCGGCCGGCTGGGGCAGGTGTCGCTGGTGGTCACCGGACTGGCGCTGGTCACGGTGGGCACGCGGCTGACGCACTCGGCGGACGAGGCGGCGACGGTGCTGACCGCCGGGCTGCTGGGCATGGTGACCTACCTGGTGGTGAACGGATTGAGCCGAGCCTTTCGGCCGTCCGACCCCGAGGCCGGCACCGCCCCCAGCCCCGCGACCGGCTGGGCCGGCCTCACGCTGTTCCTCTACCTGGAAGTCCTCGACGCCGCCTTCTCATTCGACGGTGTCACCGGGGCGTTCGCCATCACCTCGGACCCCGTCGTCATCGCGCTCGGGCTGGGCCTGGTGGGCTCGATGTTCGTCCGGTCGATCACCATCTACCTGGTTCGTCAGGAAGCGCTGGGCCGGTACGTGTACCTGGAACACGGCGCGCACTGGGCGATCGGGGCGCTGGCGGTGATCATGCTGGCCTCGATCGAGCCGCGGTTCGAGATCCCCGAGGCGATCACCGGCTCGGTCGGGGTGGTGTTCATCGCGGCCGCGCTGGGCTGGAGCATCCTGCGCAATCGGCGCGTCGCCAGCGCCCAGCGTGATCAGTGCGCGCCTCCGCGCGTCAGTGCCCCTGGTCCTTGAACCGCTCGATCGAGCGCTGAATCTCCGCCTCGGCGTCCTCGCGGCCGACCCAGTCCGCGGCCTTGACGAACTTGCCCGGCTCCAGGTCCTTGTAGTGCACGAAGAAGTGCTTGATCACGTCCAGCTCGAACTCGGGAACGTCGCCGATGTCCTGGATGTGGTCCCAGCGGTGGTCGCCGGCCGGCACGCACAAAACCTTGTCGTCGCCGCCCTTTTCGTCGGTCATCCGGAACATCCCCACCGGGCGGGCCTCCACGATCACGCCGGGGAACACCGACTGCGGCAGCAGCACCATCGCGTCCAACGGGTCGCCGTCCTCGCCGAGGGTGTCCTCGATGAAGCCGTAGTCGGTCGGGTAGGCCATCGCGGTGTAGAGGTAGCGGTCCAGACGTAGCCGACCGGTCTCGTGGTCGACCTCGTACTTGTTCCGCTGGCCTTTTTGAATCTCGATGGTCACGTCGAATTCCACCGCGTCGGCTCCTTGTCTGATTAGGCAGGCCAATTTTGCTCTGCTACACCCTAGTCGAGCGCCTCGGCGCCGATTCGGCAGAATGGGTCGCAGACAGTCAGGAGAGTCATGGCCCGTACTCGCTGGCAAAAATCCACCCCAGTGTTCATCGGGTTGGGCGTGCTGGCGTTTGTCGTCGCCGTCGTGGTGGCGGCAGCGTTTTTCACCACGGCCGGGCACGGCGCCAACAGCGCGCATGCCCTGATCCCGCCGCCGCACGCGCCGACGGTGAAGCCGGGCATGGTCCCGGTGAGCGACACCGCCGAGCTGCCCAGCGGACCCGGTGTGGCCGCCATGCTGGCGCCGGTGGCGGGCGACCCCAACCTGGGCCGCCTCGGCGGCCGGGTCACCGACGCCATCACCGGGAAAGAGCTGTGGCAGGTGGCCGACGACCTGCCGCTGGTGCCCGCGTCCACCAATAAGGTGCTCACGGCGGCCGCGGCGTTGCTGACGCTGGACCGCCAGGCGCGGATCAGCACCCGGGTGGTGGCGGGCAGCCAGAACGCCCAGGGCCCCGTCGTGCTGGTGGGAGCGGGCGATCCGGCGTTATCGGCGGCGCCGCCCGACGTGCCCACCTGGTACCGGGGATCGGCGCGGATCAGCGACCTCGTCGAGCAGATCCGGCGCAGCGGCGTGACGCCGACCGCGGTGCAGGTGGACACCTCGGCGTTCAGCGGGCCGACGATGGCGCAGGGTTGGGACCTCGCCGACGTCGACAACGGCGACATCGCGCCGATCGAGTCGGTGATGATCGACGCCGGACGCATCCAGCCGAGCACGGTCAACTCGCGGCGGTCCCGCACCC